>CALBXV010000428.1 GCA_937890045.1 uncultured archaeon | reverse complement strand
AACAACATAATTCATAACTTTCTAATGATTGTTCTAAACAAGGATTTCCACCTGCTACCCTATGGTCTTTGTCATCTCCACCATTTTTCATACGAGAAAAGTGTCTCATATTTTGTAACCAAGCAAGTCCTGGTTCACCATTGTCTACAATTCTTTTACAGATATCTGTATAATCCATACCAAGTTCAGCAAATACTGAATTATTAGAAGTCCACCCATACATTTCTCTATGTGGATTCATTTTATAGTTCTTTAAATTTAAATATTCTTCGTTTTTTGGATCACCAAAAACGATCTCAGCAGTTCTACGAACATTACCTGCTACAACACATTTACCAATCAAATTCATTATATCTACTATTGTTGTAACTGAAATTGGTTCGCCTGTATTGTCTTCTAAAACATTCTGAATATCTTCATGTATTTCTTTTAATGGTTCATGACCACTTGAGACACCACCAAAACCTTTGATTGGTTCACCTTCATCTCTAATTTGATTATAGTCAAACGCAATAGGCCCTGTTCCATGAAAATAACTCTCTAATAATAACTTTAAAGATTCTACCCAACCTTCTCTTGTATCAGGTATCATAAATATTTCTTCATTTCTATCACGGTTTACACCTTTAATAACAATTTCACCTGCACCTTTAGTGTCAAAACCAACACCAACACCTAACATAGAGGCATCCATTAGAAAACAAAATGGTTTTGAATAATCTTCTTTAAGTGTGGAAGTGGATACGAATGCACAATTGTTTAGTGCTGCATATAAATTCTTTTCTTCTGTAATTGGTGTTCCCATAGCCCAAAGACCTCGGCCAGGTGGTAGGAATTTCATATTAAAAATTCTATCGTACATTTCTTGTGCTGATGCTTGAGCCTGCCAAGCATTCCAACCGAGTTGGTGTTGATCTATCCATGCCTTTTGCATAGAGTAAGTACCTTCTACAACCCTACGAACTGTTTCCCACCATCTCTCGTTTTTACCGTTTTTTTTAATACGAGAGTAAGTTCTCATATAAACTAATTCACCTAAACCGTTGAAACCGAATGGTGGTTTTTTTCTTTTGTATTTACCTACAAAATTTTCAGACAGAAAAAACTTATCCAATTTACCAATCTCCTATAATCTAATACCTTCTGGTTTTTTAATTCCCACTATAAGTAAGTATAATATATATTGTATTCTTAATGACTTTATTCAAATCCTTCTGAAGTTTTTTCATCCTTCATGTCGTTATACTTACTAGCTAACAATTTTCTTCTAAACTCTTCTCTATTATCCATTTTACCTTGTTGTTCTTTGCCTGGTTTACTCGTGCTTTCATAAATATCTATCTTACCAATGTTAGTATTCATACCCATTGGATAAGTTAAACCATCAACACCAAATCTATTCTTAATAATATGACACCTAGCAGTATGACTTATTTTATCTTGTGCTTGTCTACTAATACTTAACACAAAATCAGCAATCATAACTTTACTATATGCTTCAGCAACTTTTGTTGCTTCAATAACTTCTTCTTCAAGTGCTGAACGATTAGCCTGAGATGCAGTCCACAACGGAACTTCAAACTCACCCGCTAACCCTCTTAAATCTTCATAAATACTACCTAATTGGTGTCTAACTTCTCTCATACCACTAACATCTCTCAATATATCTGCATAATCTACTATAACTAAATCAGGTTTTATATCTTTTAATTCTAATTGTTTTAAATGTGCTGAAATTGTATTAACTGTTGCTGCCCGTGTTGGATAATATTTAATAACCATCTTACCTGGGACACTTTCAATTATTTTCTTTACTTCATCTTTATGATATTTTATATTTTGAGTAGTTATACCACTAAGAACTGTATCATACCTCAACCCAACATAATTTTCATTTAATTCTAAAGTATAATGTACTACTGTAAATCCTTTTTTAATTGCGCCTGCAGCAATACTTTGCAATAACCATGTTTTACCAATACCTGCAGGCGCAACGACCACCCCTAACTCACCTTCTCCAAGACCACCATCCATTATATCATTTATCACATCCCATGGCGTTTTTATAGTAGTTCTTGTAGACTTAGTTAATCTTTCTTCTATACCTATATTATATTCATGTCCTATATCAACAGCAGTTCCTGCCTTCATAGCACTATCTATAACAGTTTTAATACCATCATAGTTTTGATTTTCTAATAAACTTACAGATTCCATAATAGCAGATTTTAAAACTTGATTTTTACAGAAATCTAATGCTTTTTCTTGAACATATTTTAAATCGGTAGAATCTTTGTGTTTCCAAGCTTCTTTAAGTGCTTCTATTATAGTAAGACGAAAAACTTCATTCTCTACACTATTAACTTCAATTTTCAATGCTTCTAATGTAGGTGAAGTTTTATAATTAATAAAATATTTATGTATTTCTGTAACTAGCCATTTATTTGCTTCCGATTCAAAATACTCTGGCTTAACAATCTCTATAATAGTTTGTAAAAATAAACTATCAGTTAAAAATGCAGAAATAGTTTTTGATTGAAAGGCATTTCCATACGTATGTAATGTATTACTCTCCATATATCGTCTTCATTTTTTCTGATTTCAATGCATTAACCTTTTTAAGTCTATATTTCTCTTTCATTTTCTTGAGAATAACTTCTTTATTTCTCTCATAGTGTTCCATCTGCCATTTTCGTTGTGCTTCTTTCTTTTCTTTAGCAGTAAAATATTTTCTTTTTCTACCCATTGGTTTTCTCCGCGTACCTATCCATAGTAGTAAAGTTCTGAGCTAACCAACTACTTACATTTGGTAAATTCTGAAATAATCTATCTTCCATGAACATGGATTCGAATTTATATTTAACTAATCGTCTGATAGGACCTCTGATTAAATCAATCAATTTAGTTTTAGTTGAAGCACTAATTTCAACATTTTCTAATTGCATTAACTTATAGTTTCGTTCAAGTATATCTTTACTTTGCAATATTTTTATAAAAAAACTACCACCACTATCCTTATTTTCATGAGAATATTTAAGTAGTTCATCTATTCTATAATTAGTATTATCTTCAGCCAAAGTTGGTATATTTTTTATCAAAGTTTTATTTGCTACTCCATTTACACCAGGTATATTATCTGATTTATCTCCTTCAATTATCTTATTAAGAATAAAGTTTTCAGGCGTCAATCCATACTCTTCTAAAACTGCTTCTTTGTCATATAATTTCTTTTTTGTAGGAGACCAAACCTTGATATCATCAGATACTAACTGTAAGAAATCTTTGTCGGTTGACATAATGACTTTCTTACCATTTGGTATTACACTCTTTGCAATATATGCTATAGCATCATCTGCTTCGATACCATCTACGGATATAGTGGTTAATGGTAATAGTTCAAGATAGTCTGCAACTCTTCTAAGCTGCATATACATATTCTTTCTTTCTTCATCAACATTTCCACCAATACTTTCTACTCTATTGACTCTGTAAGAAGTTCTACGTTTATTTTTATAATCGGAATATAATTTACGACGGCGGTTACTCCCACCCTTACCGTCAAATACAATGATAGTACGGGTGGGATTAAACATATTAATGGCAAATCCTATGCTTTTAAGAAAACCAACAATACCACCAACATGAACACCGTTTTCGTTTAGAGTTGGCATTACGCTGAACACTCTAATGAAAGTGTTCAAGCCGTCAACTATTAAAACTTTTTTGTCGGGGTTATCAAAATCTACAGATCCCCCCTTTTTCTTTATCTCTTCAAATATAGACAGATATTTGGCATTTGACATTATTCACCAACCACCTCATCTGTCTCAATAACATCATCAATACCTAAATCTTTTATATCATACTTTAATATTACCTTTTCACAAATTTGGTCATATACATATGATTTAAAGTCTGGGTCTGATAACTTATGTGCGAATTCTTTTGATTGAAATTTATGTTCTTCACCTAAATGGTCAGTTATAGTATACCAAGCACCAGCCTGTTTCACTATCTTATGATCTTTCATCACTTTTAACCAACTACCCACATCATCAATTCCACTCTCAAAATATAGAGGGAACTCACAACTTCTCAAAGGTGGACCTAAACGATTCTTAATAACTTGTGCAAGTATCGTCATACCAATTGTATTCTTTTTAGTATCTTTGATTTGACCTTTGTTCTTCAATCTAATTCTTGTAGATGCGTGAAATGGTAATGCTTTACCACCACTTGTAGTCCAGGGGTCTCCGAACATCACACCAAGTTTTTGTCTGAGTTGATTTGTAAACACAAGAGCTACTCTCTGTCTACCAATCATTTGTGTTATTTTTCTCATAGCTTTAGATATAATGATTGCTTTACTTGTAGCCCAACCATCTTTATCAAAGTCTGCTTCCATCTCTACATTTGTAGATGCAGCTGCTAGCGAATCTACAAGTATAGTTACTAATCTATCTTTATCTGATTCACGTACTTTGGATACGATTTCTTCTACTGCTGCGAATATATCTTCAACTGTTTCTAAATGTAGATATAACATTGTACCTACATCTACACCAATAACTTTTAAAAAGTCTTGGCTTACTGAGGTTTCTGTATCAATATAAACTGCTACTCCACCCTTTTTTTGAGTCTCTGCTAAAAGATGTGCACCAACCAAAGATTTACCACTTGATTCCAATCCATTGATTTCTGTAATTCTACCTACAGCAATTCCACCATCTGGCTTATTAGATATTGCTAAATCTAATAATGTAGAACCTGTAGAAATAAATTCTTTTATATCGGTGGGTGTTGTGCCAGAACCATCAAGAAAGTATGCAACTTTTGTATCTTTGAATGTTTTGTTTAAACTTTCAGCTAGAGCCCCTGCTAATTTGTCTCTTGTAGACATCTATAAACTCCGTTTCAATTCAAAACCTAGGGGAGCGAAACCTAATCACTCCCCAACTTATTATTTGATTTTTATTTATTAAATAGATCGTCAAATGCTGCCGACACATCTTCTGTAGATTTTACATCTTCTTTAACTACAGATTGTGTTACCGATTTATCCGAACTCTCTGCCTTAACACCATTTTTTTCTGTTTCGTCTTCAGAAGGATTTAACCAATCGTTAAGTACTTCTGTAAGTTCTTCATAAGTTTGTTCCTTATAAATCTCACGAATGTCTGTTTGGTTGTTAGTCATTAGTTCAAGAACATCAGCATCTTCCGTAACTGGAGTCTGATTAGGTTTAACCCTAATAGTCGTTTTCGGAAACGAACCGCCTGTCTCTTCTGCTGTCTTGAATTCTACAGAAACATCACGACCATTCATTGGATCTGTGATATCTCCGTAATCAGGATCTGCGATTATAGATAACAGTTCTTGATAAACTGTTTTTCCAAAGCCCCAATACTTAACACCTTCTTTTTCTTCACCACGAACTACAACTGGAGCAAAAGTTCTCATTTTTGCTTCAATTTTTCTACCTAAACGATAGTCTTCTTTATTACCAGAAGATTTTAGTTTCTGTGCGAATTCTTCAATCGGGTCTGGACGACCAAATGAAACGGGTGAAAGATAAGATTTTCTACCCAAATCATAATGGAAAAATAACTCAATAAAAGGATTGTCCTTATTATGTTTATAAGGAACAATTCTAATCTGAGTTGTACCTGGTTGAGGTTTCCAAAGATTTGATGTACGAGTGTTTGTAGTTTGAAGCTGATTAAGACGCTTCTTGATTGCGCTAATATCCATTTTCTATCTCCTATTTGTCATTTATTATTGTTTTACTTAGTGTAACAATTAACATCAATAATATATATCATTGAACTTTCTGAAAATACAATTTATTTTTCGTCTAATTTGGATTCCCAAGACTTAGTATGTATTATTGAATATACCCTTGTAGGTATCTCATATAGTCCTTCATCGTTTGTCAATAGCAAACGATTTCTATAATTCTCCCAGGGAATTGGAAATTTATTATTCAAAACCCCGTTGTTCAATTTTTTAACCAATTCATTAAGTGCATTTATAGTGTACAATGTATTGGATTGTTTCTTTCTATGTATAGAAATAGTATCTATAGTGCCATCTGTAAATTCATCTGTTGCTTCTACATTATATGTACAAATCAATTGATGGTAATCATTTTCATTTTGAAATACATATATCTTATCAAAAATGATTTCATTACACACTATAATTAAATCTATAGTTTCGTATAGTTTATTTCTTTTACAAAATGTTGCTAATAATTGTGTCTTCATATTATTTCTTTTTTGTCCTTAGTGCCAAGTTAGCTGAAGCATATTGAATTTGCTTTATTCTTGGCGGTGGACCAGAATCAACATTTTTATCATTTAAAGGTAAGTAGCCCTTATCGTGTAATCCAAAATCGGAAGTTGAAAAGTCTTTTCCTTTTTCTCTTATATCAACATTTTCATCACCCACAACCACTTCAATAAACTTTAACTTAGATGGTAAATTTAATTCTTTCATTTCTTTCAAAGTCTTCATTCCAGAATACTCTCTATGTAATAACTCTACAATAGCAGTTCCCATTCCTTCCATATCGTATTTTATATTATATTTTTTAGCCTTTTCCCTATGAAACCTATCAACCTTTTTCATAAAATTTTCAAGTTTTTCACTTTCATTTCCAAACTTACTAAAAAGTTCACTTGCTATATTTTTCATTTCATCTATACTATCTACTTTCTGTATACTTTTTATTGTTTCTAAATCTTTTACTATTTCTTCATCTTTTATATCTTTAACTTTATTTATAGAACCTCTATGTAAACCTTCTAATGAACTAAACTTTTCTTTATGTTCAGGATAAACATTTGAAAAATGCTTTAAAAATTCTGACGCTGAAGAACCAGGCTGTTGTTCTTTACCTCTTTGAGATTTAATACTATATCCTTCAATAGTTTGTGCTTCACCTGTATCTGAATCTCTATTAACAAGTACAACATCAGCTAATGGATAATTACCAGATTTTGGTAAATAAGTTTCTTTACCTTCTGCAAGATATAACATATACGTTGCCAATTCACCATAATCTTTTAATACATTTTTACCCTCATCCTCATTTAACTCCATAGCATTATGTACTAATTCTGAATATTCTTCTTTTATTACTGAACGAATTCCTTCTAACTTCTCTTGAGGATCTCTATCACTTTCTATAATTCCATCTAAATCTTCTACAAAATTTGTAAAATACTTTTTAGTCTTATCATCAGCATTATTCTCAATATAATCTCTTGTTGCATCTACAACAAAGTTTATATTATCAACAAAAGTTTGAGGTTTTTGTGGATCTAATGGTTTTCCGAAAAATACATCTTCTCCTAATGATACACCTTGATTTTTTTCTATATCATCTGCTGTTTGCTTACTTAACAAATCAGTTCCTTTTGAAGAAGGAATATTTTCTAATATAGCACCTGGTTTCATGGAAACAGGATCGTGATCAACTATAGGTGGTTTATCTGTTAAATATCCTGCACCTTGTTTAAATTTTGGTCTTTCCTCAATACCCATTTCTTTAAGTTTTTCTTCAACTTTATTCCAATTTCTTAATAACTCATTTTTGTGTTTATTTCTATCAGAATAATGTGGTGATTTATCTGATGCTGATTTTAAACCACCTGCTTTATCCAAAGCAGTACCAATATAAAGTTGACCACTTCTAGCATTACCACTAATTCTTAATAAACCAAGATTATCTGCATCTACCTTATTTATTTTTACATCTTTTCCTGCAGCTATCATTTGTAATTTTGCATATAAAACTCTAGCTCTTCGACTCTGTTCTGCTTTACTAATATCCTTTTCTTTAAATGATTTACTTTTTTGAGAAGCGATTTTTTCAAAATATTGCATTTGCTCTTCAGGAACATTTGAAGATGGTTTAGATTCACCTTTCTCTACTTCTTTTTCTGCTTTCTCTCTGCTAATTGGATCGTGTTTTTCGGGATTAGGTTTAACAACTGAATAAACATTTCCAGTTTCTTTATTTTTCACATAATATTTTCCACCCGATGCCTTAGCGTACTTAGGTTTCTCTTCGGCTACTCTTTTTCTTTCTTCTTCTTTATGTGTTTTTCTATCACTCCAAGAATTTACAGGTGTTTCTTCACCCAAAAGAGTTTTAATGGCATAATCAACATCCTCTACTAACATACCTTTTGCTATAAGATAGTTTTGTAAAGCGTATATGTGCTCTTTCTTATCTAAGTATGGTACTGAATAGTACTCTTCTGCAAAATCGTTGAAAAAAGTTTTCCATTCAAACATTAAAATTTCTCCGTAATATCTACAAGGTTATCATAGTTTTTACCCCAAGCAACTTTTGTTGGAAACTTATTATTTTCCAAAACATCTTTCAATTCTTTTAAAAATGGTAATCCATCTTCTATATGCATATCAAATAAAAATGAATCGTAACTGTACAATATAAACTTACTTTTATATTTATTCATTAATTGTCTAACCTTTTTTATAACTACCACATTTGTTTCAGTTTCCAATAATTGAATGTAATAATTAAACAATTTGTTGGCGTTAAAATTACTTCCCTTTATTTCTCTACTATAAATATCTGATTTGATAAAATGTTCTTCTTTATATATATTCCAAAGATTATTTACATAGTCATATACACTTGAAAAAAATGGATTTAGTTGCCACACTTCTATCGGTATTCCACCATAAAGATACTGAAATGATCTCCTTTTTGATTCTTCATAATCACAATTATAATATTTTGCCATATGCTCATGTACTGAACCTTCGGGGAATTCATATTCTACTTTATCTGCTATTAATCTCAAGTGATATGCATCATAATCAAACTCAACCAATTTACCCTCACTACCAAATCTACTAATAAATTTTTCTCTACTACGATCACTCTTATTTAATGCTGCGAAATTAACTCCACCAAATCTATTTGATGGACGACCTGTGGAAGTGAATGGATTGTATTCTGAATATGCCATACCTTCAGTTGTTTGTAACCCATTTTTTTCTATATGTATAAAGTTATCAAACATTTCATTATTATATGTCAAAATGTCAGAAGTGTCATATTTTGAAAGAATAACCTGCATTTCCATTGCTATCTTATATAAATGATATGTGAATTTCATTATAGGAATAGATGCGTTTATATCTTCTTTCTCATAATATTTCATATGATAATCTCGAATTGTATCATTAAGATATAAATCTAAATTAGTTTTCTCACCTGTATTCCAATAGTTAAGTAAATTTACATCAATGAAATTATCTAAATGTGTAAGATGATATGCTTGTTTTTTATCAAGAGTGTATATTGGTTTGTTTTTATTATTTATTATACGTAAATCTTCAAACTGAAGATTTTTTGCATCTGTGTGATTAAATGTAAGTGTGAAAGGGTTTCCATCAATTAAAAAAAGAACAAAAGATAATTTTGTTTCTACAGGATGTTTTTTGTAATCAACGGGAACGGGAAGTGCTATGATTTGATTTGCTTCCTCATAGTCTTGCAAGAAAGCATTGAATTCCATGCTATTTTCTATAAATTTCAATTTATAACCTTTATTGGATCATAAATATAAAGCTTATTACCCAAATTCAATTAAATTATATATCTTATGTCTAATTTGTGGAAATTTTTCTTCTGCCAAATCTACTGCTCTACGATTTAACTCTTCTTGCTCCTCTGGATTACTACTTAAAGACCATCTTATTTTAACTTTGGCATAAGTAGCGTCTGCTACTTTAAAATCTTTGCCTTCTATTTCCAAAATAGGTGCGTGTGTATCTGATGCTAACTGTACAAAAAATCTATCAAAAAATCCTTTTTTATAATTAACTGGTTTTGGTTCTACTTTTTTATTTCGAAAATAAAAAGATGTTGGTGGATTATTATCTGTGGCTTCTAAGTAACCTTCAAAATCTGTTAGGTTTCTCTTTCTAATAATTATTTCTGAATGCTTTGCTGGTGAAGAAAGAGTTTGATATACAATTTGTTTATTTTTAGTTATTATTTTATGAAATTCTATACCACTTGGAACTGCAATATCTGGATTATTTTCATACACAAACTCTTGTATATCAGTAATTCCTGCTGAATATTCTATTTGTTCTATTCTGTTATCGTTTTGTAATATAGCCATTAAACGTTCCTGCCACCACCGCCCATAGGTCTGTTATTTTTGTTGAGGCCAGGGGAAGGTTCAGGTTGATCAGACTGCTCTGATGCATCAATTTCTTTTTGTTTTTCAGGAGTTATCTTATATTTAGATATCTTTCCTACATTAGCTGTTAAATATTCCGCAAATGATAAATATGGTGGTGCTTTTGAATCACCCATTTTATCTGCATATATTTCTTCAAGCATTTCACTCATTGGTTTTTTTTCCCCCAAACCATAATCAATTCTCATTAAACCTCTTAATGTAGTTTTCCAACCACTACCATCTACTCTGTGATTTATATCCATAATTTGAAAAACTGTTGCATCTCTATATCTTTTTGGAATATATGTACTTGAAAATGCCTCTCCTGGAAAAATTCCTCCTGTACCATCAATAGTTACTTCAAACTCAATTGGTGTTAAAATATCTTCTGTTTGTTTTATAGAACCTGGGCTTTGATGTAAAAAATGTAATAAAGCATCTTTATAATGTTTTCTTATTTTACCATTTCTATCATATAAAAATGTATAATCTAATGCTGTTGATTCTTTATCTCTTGTTCCTTCAACGGTTGGGTCTTTTTCTTTATCATAATCAATACCATCATTTAAAATATCCATAATTTGTTTTTCTGTATATTGTTTGATAATTTCTGCTGCATCTATTACTATTCCTTTTTCGGCTGACACATTTATTTCTTTTATCCTACCTTGATCTCCAGCTAATTCATTTAATCCAAACTTATTAATTTCAGTATTTCCTAAAATTCTCTCAATATTTTTATTAATAACATCTTCTACATTATTTAATTTAGAATTAAATAACTTTCCTAAAGCCCTTGCTGCTTTATCTCCTGACATTTCTTCATTCGAAGCTTCTTTAGCAGATAAATTTCTTCCATACATTGCTACTGTTGCCATCTGTGATGGTAATTTAGTAACCATATTTTGATTAAATACTATAGAATTAGTTTGCCAAGTTGGAAATATCATTAAACCTTTATTATTATATTTATCTTTAACATTACCTGTTTCCAAATTCATACTCTGATTATCAAGTAAAGCTCTTACAGGTTTTTCTGGCGAACCTTTTTCTATAACCTTAACCGTACTACCGTCTTCGCTAGTTGCTAACTCAAAATCCCAAATTCCACCACAAGCATCACTTATATTAGCTAATAAATTTTTTAATCCACCTTCAAAGGTATTGCTAGTTTTCATAGATTCACTAATTAAATCTGCGTGAATAAGTAAATTTCTTAAATATCCCTTTTCTTTACCATATTTAAAATCTCCATCTTTATCCTCACCTTTAGTTGCTTTAAGTAAATCTTTCCCTCTTTCTGAAAAACTTTCGAAAGTATCATCATCTTTTTCTTCACCTGTCGCTTTTACTGCAAATGCTGGTAGTTCCCTTACCTTTTCTTCTATTTTTTTCCATATTTTTCGTTTCCAATAAGTTTCAAATTCGTAGTCTTTATCTTTACGATTCTTATTTTCATCTTCACCTTCCATTCTATTAAGTTCTTTCTCAAAATTTGTTGAATATGGAAACTGTCCTGGAATAATCACTTTTTCTGCATCCATAGTAATAAGACTTGTTGTATCATTACTTATCGTAGTACTTCTATACCATTTTTCTTCTTTATCCTCACTTACAAAATCTACTGATCGTATAGAATAACTTAATTTATCCCCATCAACAACTTTTCCAACACACGTATTTAAAATATTATCTTCAAACCAACCATAAGAAACATATGGTCCTATATATGGTTCAACTCTATTTGTTCGTTCACATATAATAGTATCTATATAAGATTCCATTTGATCACCATACCTAAGATCTAATAACAGTTGTTTAAAATTATCAAATAATAATCTTGGTGGAACATTTTCTATATAACTATTGTCTTCATCACCCACAAGCCCTTGATCTTTCAGCTGTGATTGAATGTTATCATCACTAAAAACTTCTCCGTGTTCCGTTTCACGTTTTGACCAAAAATCTCTTTTACCTCTTATTTGATTTTTTAAGTCTTCTGAAATTTCAAAAGTTGGTGCTTTTTCTGAATCTCCCATTGGTGTACTAAAAACATTCATAGATGGTGATATTATTTGAGTAGAACAATCAAATCCACCATCATCTCTTCCTGTCCACGAAAAGTTTTTAACAATTCCATACACCATATCTTGGTGTCCTTGACCTTGTTTTCTAATAACATCACTTAAAGCACCTATTTTTCTTGCATCCATTTCAGCCCAATTATCATAAATAAATTCTTGTGGTATGTGACCTGGCCACATCCAACCAAACTCTAATGCTACTGATACTCCAGGTGATAAAAAGAATGGTGTCAACCTTTCTAATGTATCAAAATCCCAACATATCCATCTTATATCAGCTTTTCTTACTGCTTTATATGCACCTTCAATACCTGTAGATATACTTTTTAAACCAGCTATTGGTCTATGTAAATTTGTTCTATCATAAACTTCATCAAAAGTTCCACGAATTCTACCTTTAATTGGGGAAAATTGTGCAGTTCCGCCAGTTATAGGATCAGTTGTAGATTCTATTGGTTCTACAGATTCTTCTCCTGCTGAAATTACTATTGGTGTTCTTGGATTATTTGTAGAAGTACTAAGTGCAATCATTCTTGCCCAAACGGTTCTTGCTGATAGATAATCAGACTTTTCACCTGATAATGGTTCGGTTACAGCCTTACCTTGTTTACCAGACATTTTTATTTTTTCTAATAAAGTTTTTTGAACACTTTCTTCAATTGGATTTAATTGAATCATAACTTACCTATTCAATGCATTATAGTCAGCAATTATTTTTTCTATATTACCAGGTATTCTTATTTGAAAATTTGGATTTAAAGTTGTTCTACCTTTACCTAAACCATTTGCTTTTGCTATAACCCACCATAAAGTAGAATCTTTGTATTGTCTATGTGCAATTAAATCTAATCGTTCACCATACTTTGGATATATAAATTTATCCTCATCGGATATAGGAATTTGTGGATATAAAGTTGATACACGAACTCTTTTACCTTGTTTATTAATCTTCACTCTTATATTTTCATATCTATTCATATTATATTCCTACTTACTGATACTAAAATTTATATTTGGTGCATCCAAAGCTCCTGCGCCAATACCAGCATCTACACTTTTAGCAGCATCTATCGCTTGTTGTAAAACCTCTACCGAATCTGCTGCTGCCACTAAATTTTCTATAACTTCACCACTCATTCCAGTCATTCCCAACTCATCCCATAAATCTATATATTTTTTTCTATCGGGTTCTACTAAAGTAGGATCAGTCATTGGATGTTCACCAATTGTATTATCTCCATCATGTAACCAATCTAAATCATAATGTTTACCTATAGAAGTTGGTAAAGTTTTCTCAATTATTCTCATATCTGCAGAACATTGTATTAATTTTGGTAATCTTAAACCTGGTCTAATTTCCCATAAAGATGATTGATCAATACTAAAATTTAAACTCTGAAATATCATTGGTTGACTATCAAACATATCACCTAATGTCAAACTAAAAAATGGTGCTATCATACGATTATTTCTTACTGTAGGATAAGTTAATCCTCTCAAATAATTTAACTTTTCCCAAAGAGTAACCAATTCTTGTGCAGATTTTGGCATAACTTTAAAAGTAATATTAACATTTCTATCAGAACCTTGATATGTATAAACTTTATCTGGTCTACCAATGTATCTTTCTTCTGCAAATTGTGGGGATGAAGTATCTGAAACACTCTCAATAATTGCTCTAAATATAATCCACTTACCATTTACCATATCTCTAAACTTAAATGGAACAAAGTCGCTATTTTCATTATTAATGTGTTTAGAAGCAATTGAACCACCATATGGATGTAAATTTATTTTATCTTGTAACGTTGTTTTATATACACCTGTACCATCAGATGCCACTATATCAGTAAGAGGTTTTCCATCCTTTGCCGTTGCTGGAATAAATCTAGCAGCTTTACCATAAGAACCTATTCCTCTTGTAATATCAGCGGAATTTTTTTCATTCTTCTTACCATAACCCTCTGCTTCACCACCTAATTGTCCATAAGATAACATTTCATATTTTTGTATCTTATTTTTAGTTCCACTTGAATCTTGAACATTTGTAGGAAATTCGGGTGTAATAATATCCCTATATACTTTTGTCTGATTTAATGGAAAGTTGGGGGTATTTATTGGATCCAACCTACCACCAGCAAACCCAGCACCTATTGCATATGGCATTTTATCAGATAAAGTGCCAATACCAAAAGTCCATAATACGGATTTAGTTGTTTTACCTAATATCAATTTTGTATATGGAAAATCCGCATCATAAATATTTGCTAATGAACCTCTATTGTCTCCAATATCTTTTGCAGTTGTATACCATAACTTTGGTACTCCATAAGCTTCTATTTCTTCTCTGTTTAAATGTTGAGATCCACCTACACCTTTTTTCAAACTTGCTATATCTACACCATAACGACCTGATGCTCCTTCTCTTGCATAAAGAGGTACGCCTGGTTGTGGAATTCCTCTTGCTGTTACCATATTAAGATCAAATCCAGGTAAATCAATTAATCCTTTTAATCCTTTATTAAAACCAAATTTAAAATCATCAAAAGCAGATAAATCAAATCCTAAATTACCACCTTTAATTTTTAATCCAAAATTAATAACAGGTAATACTCCTTTTAAACTACCTAATCCTAATCCACCTCTTCCTGAAAATTTTATTCCTGGTAATTTAATCCCACTTACAAAACTTGATATACCTGAAAATGGATTCCCTAAATCTGGCAAATCTATTTTTGGTAAAGATGGTAAACTTGGTAATGGCGGTAAACTTATACTTGGTATAGGTAGACTACTTACTAAATTACCTAATTTATTTGATAATCCACCCAACAAACTCATCATTCCACTAAAATCAGGAGTTCCTATTCCTTGTACACCTATTAATCCTGGAAATAATCCTGATAATGAATCAGCAACCCTACCCAAACTTACTTTTGGTAAAGTTACATCTGAAAATGCGTTGCCTAATGCGTCAGCAATATCTCCTACCCCTGTTTTAGCATTCTCATAAATATTAGGAAAGACATCAAGCATACCTCTACCAACATTTGCTGCTATATTACCTAATCCTGTTAGTAAACTACCTGCTCTAAAATCTGGATTCATACTAATATGAGGCCAAGCAACTTGAATACCATCCAATAAAGATAATACTCCACCACCTGCATCAACAATAAAGTTACCAACATTGTTAATTAATTTAATAGTAGGAGATCCTACTGGTGTTTTATGCCTTACAAAATGTGCTCCTATAGGAAGTGATGCTATAATAGATTCTGGCCCTCTCCAAGTTCTAATATCACTACCTTCCCACTCTTGTACAGTTGGGCCACCACCCATATAATGACCAGTTTTTGCATCAACTTGAGCAAAAGAACTCTTAAATATATCTCTACCTGCTGAAAATCTTTGTGGTACTGAATCTTGTCTTAAAACATCTTTTCCTAATGCTTGATTTATTCTACTTTTTAATGTAGACAATGAAACTGAACCACCTGCATTCAGTATTTGTAAAACCTCTTGTTTCGCTATAAAACCAACACCTCTTGGTGTCAATAAAAACTTACCTATTCTTTGAACATCGGCTACAGTTCTTGCTGATTGTGTAAGTATACCTGCTCTAACCATTCCTTCATCTACAGACCAAGTATCAGGTCCCCATCTATCACCAATTGGTTTAAGAATAAATGGTTCGTCAAAACCTAATCTATTATTATTTCTTGCACCTAAAACATCTGTATTTTTAAGTGCTCTATCATAATATGCACGTAAGTCAAACTCTTTTGCTTGAACTAACATACTACCTTGTCCTGAAAAAGCATCATTAAACATCCATTTTAATTCATCACCTTTACGATTATAAGAAGTAAATACATCTTTTTCAACATCATGTCTTATTGCAGTTTCAAATTTTCTTTGTCCCGTAACAGTATACGCTGAATGACCATCAGCAAAAGATTGAGGTGATTCTTTTGAACCAACACCAATAGCTAAATTTGATTTCATATCTACTAATGCCATTATGCTATTCCTTGTCTTTCTATTGCTATTTTAGTTTGATAAGTTCCGTCTACTGTATCATTTCTAAGTCCATCTACAGACGCTGCTACTTGTGCCATCAAACCTTCAAGTTTTGAAGTATCCATTCCACCACCTAATGTTCCTGGATTTGTAGTTGCTATTAAATAATCTTGTGGTGATGTTGAAATAACTTTTCCTCCTGGTGCAATAACTGCATCTCCTACTCCTGTCGTATCACCACTAATAGCTTTTGCAAAAGTTGCTGCATCTAAACCTACGGCACCTGCTAATGTACTTCTTCTAACTGCATCCATCTTTTTAAATTCTTCAGGAGAAACTAACTTTGATACTTCTGCCATAGCTCCTGCTATGTCATTATTAAATACCATCTCTCTTGCTTTTTCAAGATTTAATTCTTTACCTAATAAAACCTCAGCTTCCATTTGTTTAGTTATTGAGATTTCGAAGTCTAATAAACTATCTGCTATAGAAGCAAGATTAGCCATTTCCAAACCTAATTTCTTAGCTGCTATTCCTGCTGCTATTATATTAACTCCACCATCTTTAGCAAATCTAGCGAAAAATTCTGTATTCTGTGCAACATCATTCATCACGTCAGCTACAGGAACATTTGCTGCTCTTGCTAACTCTCCACCCATTTCTATAGTATTTATAGATGCTTCTAAACTTGTAGAACCAACTGCCTGCATCTGTCTAGCTAACTTACCAACATTTCCTGCACTCAAACCAAAATTGGCAGTTAAATTACTTGCTTTCATAGTTACACCTAAAGCAGCTTTATCCATATTACCAAACTCACGATTAATACCCATCATCAAATCCATTGATTCTTCTTGAGTCATACCGTTAAGTTTATTTGCTGCAGCTATTGCTTTAGACGTAGCAAGTACCTTTGCTGCCTGTGTATAAGTTCCACCTAATGCTTTTTGTGTTTTATTAGCTTCTAATCCAAAAGATATCATCGCTAATGCTGCACCAAGAACTCCAATTTTAAGAAACTTAGTACCTTTAAGTAAACCACCTATACCCTTAGCCGATACTTTTCCACTTTTAGCAAATTTCAACATATTTCCTTGCATTTGCTTAGTATTAGCAGCTATTTGTTTATCTACTCCAAAGGCTTTTGACATCGTTTGACCACCTGGGAGTTTATTAATAAAACCTGTTAACCTATCTGCACCCTTTTCTATTCCTGAAAAAGCTGTTTGGAATTTTGGATTTTCAAACACCTTCAACATTTTCTGAACATTTTCTGCTTGTTCTCTCATATGTTCAGCATTTTTTGAAGCTCCACCCTTTATACTACCATTTATTAAATCACCAATTTGTTTTGAACTTACTTTAAATTGTTTATTACCTTTAAGAACTTCTTCAAGATTTTCAGCAACATCATCATATGCTTCCGCTATAAGATTACCAGTTTTTACTGTTGCTTTTGTTACTTCATTATTTTTAGCAGAAACTTTCAAAAACGCATTCAAAGCATTAGCGTTATTTTTTATTGATCCACCAATATCCGAAAATCCACCATCCATCTCACCTACTGATTTATTGATAGATGATATTAGTTCTTTAGTTTGGTTTAACGCATCATTTAACTGATCTTGTTCCCGTTTAGTTGGCATGCATTACCCTTTTTATAATTTTAAACTCTTTTGATATTCCTTTTCGAATTCGGGGTCTTTTCTTAATTTTTCAATACTTTTCTTCAGAGTATCTTGCGCATCAGCAGCGGCTTTTATATCTCTCTGTAGTTTTTTATCTTTTTTGAAGGCATTCATAGCTTTTCTAGATTGCCCTTTCATAACAAGATTTATGACTTTACCAAAAACCTTATCAACAATACCTTCATTTATCTTCTTTGACATTGTTTAACTCCGAATTGAATTTTAGTTACAGGATTGTGTCAATAATAAATATCGAAATATAAGATTTTATTTCTTTTTCAAGACTTGTTGAGACTTTCTATTAGCTTTATCTCTTTCAGCTGCAATATCTTTATATTCCTTATTGAGTCTTTTTAGATAAAACCTTCTTAGATATATAGGCATATTATACACTTCGTTAAAAGTGTAACCACCATTACCGTAATTTAAAAGATTAAATATTTCTTCGTGTACTTGAAGTCTATTGAGATGTGTCAGGCCAAAGAAACGTGGTGCCCAATGGCACCGTTACCTCCTGTTCATGATCACATTTAACACATTCAAAAGGATAACCCATATTTACATCAGGAGTTACGTCTTGTAAATGCTTTCTAAATGCCAACGAATCTTGTGCTAAAAATTTATTATCAACAAAATCGTTAATAACCATTTGTTTAGTGTCTCCATCTACTGAAGTAATCATTCGTTTGAATCTGAAAGTGTTAGTATAATCATGGTCAGGTTGTGCTTTTTGCATAGCCACTACATCTTTTTCAACCAACTTCTCTTCACCACTAGTTAAAAGTTTGAATTCTATTCTAACTTTTGTTCTTGGAAGTTCCATAGAGAACTTATTTTCTTTTGTTTTAGTTGATATTTCCTTATCGGAAAGTTTTGTACAATCAACTACTAATTGACTTACTTCTTGACAATCATCACAAAATGCCTGAATTTCGTAATTTTTACCGTAAGCAAGAATTCTAGTAGCTATGACTAAACCATTTTTATCCCCAACCAATAAATCATCTATTTTGATTTTTTTATCAACTATCAAAGCTTCAAGAACTTTATCTATAACAGTTCCCTTACGAATAAGGTTTATTGAGGTAAGAATATCTTCCTCTTTAGCTGTCATATATTTTATTTCTACTTTACCACTTGATAATGGGTTGGATTTGTCATAGTACAAACCCTTAGATGGAAGATTAACCTCTTCCGTAGGAAATGTAACTTCACTCATATTTTACTCCGTAATTTGAATGTTTTTTAAAATTTTATAACCCTATAAGATTACTTTTTCTTAGATACTGCATCCCATATTGGTTTTAGTACCATATCGAAAATGACGTCGTCCTTTTTAGACGGGGAAAGACGCACGATTTTTTCTACTGTGTAGAATCCCAAAAGTACCCATTCCCAATTTGCTGCTAGCCATTCACTCATTTTTATTCTCCGTTTAAATTAGAATTGTAAGACTGCGTAATCATACTGCAAAGTTAATGTAATTTCTGCTGGATCATTTTCTGCGAATCCAACTTCACCAAAATTTGCGGTTGATATAAAAGCACCCTTTAAAGTCCACTCCTCAACAATATCTCCTACTGGACCTAACATATTAAAAGTTACATCTTTCTTATAAAAATCTGCATAACCATCACGACCTGTTACAGATTCATGAGACAACCTAACCCATTCCATTACTGCTTGCGCACCACTTGGAACTATTGGATCATATAACATAATGTCTACAGGTTGCCAAGTACCTTTACCTTTTAAATGTCTTTTGACATTAATATGATCTAAAACCAATTCTTCAAATTGTATTTGAGGTCTTCCTGCCGTCTTAACTAAATAGGATGGTATACCTTCAATGTACATGATATACCGATTTTTCGTTTTCGGTTCAAACGGCGTAAAAAATATCTCATTAGTGTCGAGGATATCAGGCATTATTTTTCTCCTAAAAGCAATTATTATATCTTCTTCTATTATAAATATCAAAAAATTAAAAAAATAGCAATATTAGAAAATAAGACTTCTTATTAGTTTTATTGAAGTTTTTATATAAAAAGAAAAACCCCAACCGAAATCAGGGTTTTTCATTATACGTCAGCGTTGTTTATAAGTCAAACTTATTCAGGGAATGCTGCCCCTGTCGGTTGAACAACGAAATCAAGTACGATAAACTCTGCAGTTCTCGTAGGTTGAATAAATATCTGTCCTACCAATTTGTTTCTATCCACAACATCAGGTGTGTTATTTGATTCATCCATTACTACTTTAAATGCACTTAGACCACTATTAGCCTGTACACTTTCGAGATATGGATTAACAATATTCAAGAATCTGTTTCGTGTAGCTACTGTATTCTGTTCGAATACTAAGTATCTTGAAGATGATGCAATGAATTTCTTCAATGCAATCAACAATCTACGAACATTGATTCTATCTAATGCTGATGGTTTGGATTGTAGTGTTTTCTGTCCGAATACCACAACTCCCTGACCAGGAAATGAAGCTATTGGATTAACTCTTTCTTCATAAAGATCATCTCTTTCAGCGTGTGTTAATCTTGTTTTAGCTTCTAATACTGTAGTTAAACCACCACGATTTAGACCAGCTGGTGCGAACCATTCATGTGCCACTTTATCAGTAAATGCTATTACACCAGGTAATACAACTGAAGGTGGGACCCAAACAGGTCTATTTGTGTTAGAGTCAACTATCTTAACCCAGGGATAATATGTTCCTGCGTAATTTGTATCAAGTGCATTTACAGTATTTGTTACTACTGCTATAGTATCTCCACATGATGCTGCATCCATAACATAAAAAGCATCCGCTCTTGCTTCTATTTTCAAGATTGAATGATTTGTTACTTTTGGATGTAATCTATGAATAATACCAGGTGTTACCAATAAGTTGATATCAAATTCATCAGGATTACTTATTGAGTTAATAGCTCTTTTATATGCTATTGAACCACTTGTTGTTGCACTTGAACAGTCAAATCCCATAGTATTTGCTGCAGTAATATCATTACCTGTTAATTTTGGATTGCCAGGATTATCTCCATCAAATCCCCATTGGAAAGGTACTGAAAATTTTCTCTGTCCAATTGCTGATAATGATAATGTAACTTTCTCTGTAGCATCTGAATAAGTACTAGCCAATGTGCTTGCATCGTTAGCACCTAACATATCTTCAAGAGACATAGTTACGTTACCTGTAGTAGCTGCAGATTTTGGTATTGGTGCTAAATATTCTAAATTGTCATAGTTCGTTGAACCAAAATCAAATCCATAAAATATATTTGAATCGAAATCACCATTACTATTAACCTGCGAAGTTACAAAAGAAGCACTAGGTGCACCTGATACAGGTATATTACAAGCTGCGAATCCCATAGGAACAACTGTTTTAGGCATTGATTCTAAATTAGCGTAATCACCAATACGAATATGTTTACTCATATTTGGCCAATCACCTTTATAGGTTAACTTGCCATTTGAATCAATTTCAACAAACCTATCACCAATTACTCTAGCAAAATAGTTTGCTGAATCAGGATCAGTACTTAAATTATCCCATTGTTCTACTATTTGATTATCGTCAGTTTGTCCTGGATTATGAGTCCTAACTTGAACTGAAAATGCACCATAGTCTGAACCTGGTATCGAAGCTGCTGCCTTAACATTCAACACATTAACTTTATATTTGCTACTTATACCTGTTCCATGTGAGCGTGTATAAAATCTAAATAGATTATATCTAGCTCCTGAAACTTTTTGTGATTGAATATACGGTGTTCTTGCTACACTATAATCTTTATTACCTGTCCAAGTATCTGCATCTCCATTTGCTCCAAATGTAGTTACACCTGAATTTAAATCAAGTGTAGTTGCTGAAGCAGTAACTACTCCAAGCCAACCATTTGAACCTGTAGAGGATGCGAATCCTTTAAACTCTTTATAAAGATATACAGGGTGTGTGGTACTACCGTCTGTATTAACTTGTGGGTCTCTACTAAGAACTTCTCCGATATAATTTGCACTTGCAGTATTAAACGAAATAGATTTTGAAAAAGTGGTTACACCACTTCCACTCACTACTAACGAATATGATCCCCAAGTGCCACTTCCTGTAGATGGTGTTAAATCTGCAGTTCCGTTTGAACCACCACGTGATGGTGCTAAAACAGCTAATGTGCCTCTAGCGCCTGAAGCTCCCGCTCCGTTCTTACGTACTGCTGATAAAACAACAACATCAGGTTTATATCCACCAATTCCTAATACTCTCACAACTGTTACTGTACCAGCACTTCTTAAATATTGCTGAACAGTATATGGTGTATAATACCGTTTGTCGAGTGTACCGAACATTTCTTCAAACTCAGAAAAATTGCGAATTAAAGTTGGAACGAATGCGGGTCCTTTTTTAGTTGGACCTATAATTGCTGCCCCTATTTCTGCAATTCCTTGAGGAAGAAATGATAAGTCTCGTTCACGTGTAAAAACACCTGGACTTACAATTCTTTCCGCCATTGATTTTCTCCTAAATGATATATTTTAGATAAAAAGTTTTATCTTATTAAATATAAATATATGTAAAATTCTCAAAATACAATTCTGAGGTAATTTTTGTCTATATTTTATAAAAAACTTTAACTATTTGGTGTAAATACACCAGTTTGGGGATCTAAAGTACCGTCTCCGTACTTTTCATTCAGCTTTTTGGCCATCTCTTGTTCATCTTGTTGAACTTGTTGATACGCTTCGACATTATCTTGTTCAGCTTTGGACAATCCATCTATCTGTTGCTGAAGTTGTAACTTCTGAACTGATATTTGACCAAATGTGGTTTGACATTCAAGATATCTTTGCTGAAGACTTGATAAAGAATCCATCTCTTCTTGTGAAAATTTAGTTTCTTTTTGTGCTTCCTCTAATTGACTTACTAACTTTGATTCTTCTTTTTTTGCTGTCGCCATAACATTTCCTTATTTATTACATATAAATATAAATTCAAACAATAAAAACTTCGTTTTTTTTTAGTTGAGTTCAATTGAACCAGACAACGCTGATTCCCCTTCATTCTTACCTGATATTTCTATACTTTTAATATCATTAATGATAGCTTCTTGCTCATCTAATTTAAATTTAAGTTCTTTAATAGATTCTATTAAAACTGGTACTAATTTATTATAGTCTACAGATTTAAATTTATCCCTACCGTGTAAACCTTCGTGTTCTTTCACAAGTTCAGGAATAACTGCTTCAACTTCTTGTGCTAACACACCTATATCGTGTCCTCTTTCTTTTCGTTTCCAATCATAATCAACACCACGAAGTTTCATAATATCAGATAAACCATATTTTGTATCTGTAATATTCTCTTTAAGATTCATATCCGATGCTACCGTTGAAGAGTAAGCAACCACATCAGCGTCTGCGTGAAATGTTCCACCTGCTGCAAATCTAAATTCTTCAACACCATTTTGGCGTACACTAATTTGTCCATTTGAACCTGTTCCAAAACAAAGATAATCACCTGAATCATATCCAACTTTAAGACCTGTATTAAACATTGAGGTAATAGCTGTTTGTGCTGGTGTAATACTTAATGTACTTCCACCACCACCA
>CALBXV010000427.1 GCA_937890045.1 uncultured archaeon | reverse complement strand
TGTAAAAAATGTTATCAATACTTTTCATCAGCAGATAGCAGACGTCTCAGGTAGGGATGCTATATATCAATTTAAGAATCATAAAAATTCTGCAAATAAAAGGCTAGGAAGAGAACTAACTGATTTGTGGTCTGAGTTTCTTTACCTCTATCATGAACAGGCTGGTGGGAATCCTACTAATATACCCAAGTATGTCCTAGATAATCCACAGATGAATATAAAAGGTACTGCTTATGCTTGGTTTGCTGATAATATGGTAGCTCGCAGACTTAATAAGGCTAGGGAAATGCTGGGACTAAGAAAAGGTGTGCAAAAATTAGCTGGGATACCAATTACCGGTTCTTTAACAGACGAAGATTTAAAAACTTTGAAGGATGTGGACTTTAATACCTTGAAAAAGTTGGGGCAGATGGAAGCTAAGTATCAGCTGGCTACGTTACTTGCTCATCCCAAGAGTACCGTTGCTAACCTTTATGGTGGTAGTGTACATACTTTGATTAGTACCGGCTGGGAGCATTATAAGAATGCAAAGAGTATAAAATATTTGAGACTCCATGTGAATAAGAATTGGAAAAGCATGGAAGATGTA
This sequence comes from uncultured archaeon, assembly GCA_937890045.1. Next base: position 15,354 of record CALBXV010000427.1, on the reverse strand, counting down.
AACGATTGGGTCAAAAGTCTTGGCATAATAGAAGAGTTCTTAATCTTTGAAGCTGATATGAATCCCAATATTAAAAGTGCCAATATGCAAAAAGCTGTTCGTGAGGCAATAGGTGCTATTAAGAAGGACCCGAACTTACCGGATAGGAATTTATACCGGATTGCACAGAAACATGGAATCACGGAGAGTGCATTTAATAAGGCTGCATCGTTTATGCGGGTGCCGGAGAGGTTTTTGAGAAGGGATGCATTCATGGCTCACTATCTCCAAGCAAGAGAAAAGTTTGGTAATCTTACTCCTGAGTTTGATAACCAAACCTTAGTAGAGATGGCTAAGAAGGGCGTTAAGGCTACTCAGTTCTTGTATAGTGCACCTTATAGACCTGCTTTTGCTAATAGTCAACTTGGGAAAGTGATGACACGTTTCCAAATCTGGGCATGGAACTCTGTTAGATTTAGAAGGCAGATTGTAGAGCAAGCTCATATTTATGGATGGAAAGAAGGTACGCAACAGTTTGAGGCATTTAAGCGATTAGCTATTGCTGATATGTTTATGTTAGGACTAAGTAATATATTCATGTATTCTATCTTTGAGAATGCCTTACCGGCACCATGGAACTGGTTCCAAGACACAGCTGACCTGATGTTCGGTGATGATAAAGAGCGGGAACGTGCATTCTTTGGTGCTTATCCTTATCCATTTCAACCTTTGCAAATAATTACTCCTCCTGCTTTGCGATTGTTACCTCCCATGTTTAAAGCCATGGTAACGGACGATTACAGTAGGTTAGCTGACTATTATATATGGACTATGTTTCCATTTGGTAGGTTAATGAGAGATGTCGTAGGACCCGGTGGGATTATAGAAAATCCGATGAGAACAGTAGAGAAAACTACCGGTATACCTTATATGCAGTTTGGGAAATATTTTAAAGCTATGCAGGAGCAGGAGCGTTTAAAGCCGGGAGGCTAATTAGCCCTTCCTATAATAATACCTTTTAAAAAAAAAGAATAACAAAGAGTTTTACCTCTCTGTTATTCCTTGAACAACAACATCCTCAAAAAAGTCACAGCCATCCTCTATAACACAAGGTTTACCTGCAAAAGCTGGATCAACAAATGTTACTAACGCTCCTAATTCTTTATTAAAATGAAACATAAAGCCTGCACATTTATCATCTCTAGTATAATTTGAACAACTTTTTTTAGCAACTTTAGGTGTTCGAGATATCTTTTCTTTAATCACATTCACCTCCTCGACAGCCTGCCTGTCCTATTCTTGAGTCTGTTTCCTTTCTTATTGCATCATTTATAGGATCATTGTCTAAGGTATTAAATGGTTTTACTTGATTCTTTGTATCTTCTATTAGATTTAAAAATAATCTGCTTTCTGAATTATCAATTATACGTTTAGCTCTATTCATAGCTCCACCGGGTTCATCAGGTAGTATTTTTCTCAGTAGTAATATAGCCAGTGATTTTTCTTTACCATAAAAGTCTTTCTCTTCTGGTATAGTTGCGTCATTGCATTCTTGTACTAGTGTTCGTATTTCATTATATAATAATTCTATCATGAGATTGTGTTCTTTTTCTGAGACTCTTACCTTTTTAATATCGTCTTTTAGATCAAATCTGCTCATAGCTATATCTCCAATTCGTATTTATCCCCATATTCCTCAGACATCTTAGCGACATATGTGGGGATAACATAGTCCTTACGTATTATAATAGCTTTTATAATATGTTCTGCATCTTTTAGTTGTTCTTGTAATTTCTGTATGAAAGGTTTTTTATTATTAATAATATTTTCTGCTATTGTATTTAATAATGGTGGATCATATGTTATCTTTTTTGCCATGTTGCCTCCTTGTTTACTATGAATGGACCATTTTCGTCTACATCTACATCCCAACCAAGTAGGGTGTAAAGATATTGTCCCTCTTCAATTAAATTATCTACAAATCCACATTCTTCTTCACACATTACAGCAGGTAAAGAATTGTCGGTGCCATTTTTAATTTCTGCTTCTATAAGATTTTTACCACATTTAGGACAAGGTTCCTTTATTTCTCTCATTAATATTTGCCTCCTTTGGCTAATTTTTTCAATACATAAGCTTGGATTTCCTTTGTCTGTTCTTTTACCCAATCCAATATAAGGCAAAAGTCTTTCTCTTTTAATGGTCCCTTACGTGTATTACACTGTTTACATATGATCTGTAAATTCTTTGGTGTTGATTCTCCATTCTTAGATAATGGAATTATATGGTCGCATACCATTGTAGAAACACTTAATATTCTATCACAGTACTTACATTTTTCACCGTAGACTTCGTAAAACATCTTCTTTATATCGACAAGCTCTATTTCAAAAAGTACTTGATGCATTTCCGACCTTTTTTTCAGAGCTTGTTTCAAAGAAGATGCTTTACGTGACAATCTAAGCCATGCTTTATGCCAGTGCCTACCGTGAACATTAACTAGCTTTTCTCTAAAGTCTCCTTGATTATATTGCATTGTAGACATAGGGGAACAACATCAAAAAACCTATATCCTCCTTTTAATAATCTGCTTTAAGCCAGCTAGCTAAATGCCAAGTATGATTTAACTTACCGTATTTACCTAATTTTTGTTTACTACTTTTTTCTAGTTTATGTTCTTTAGTAAGATTAGACATTGCTCTTCTAACACTAGTAATAGGGCACATAAGATTAAGTTTAAATTGTACTTCAAATGGTGTAAACTCTTTATCAGGAAATTTATTAAATAGGTCAAATATAACCTCTTCTTGGTTTCGTGCTTTTCTTCTACTTCTATCTAGCACATTCCCCTGCTCATGATTTGTATTGTAATAGGTCATTCTACCTCCGATCTAGCATGATTTGAAATGCAAAGTATAATTTCCATATACCAAAATTAAAAAGTATAGTGTCATACTTGCTAGGATAAACACCTTGACTTATTTCTATTCCGAATTTTATAAATGATAATAGTACAATATCTATACCACTTTTTGGTTCGGTTTCCATATTGAATAGATGGATATCTAGCAGGTACTGATGATTCATATTCTTTTCAATCTGAATGAATCATTAAAGTTCAGTTTTACATCCCATAGTTCGCCATCTGTACTCTTAACCATTTTCAGCCTCCTTTCTCTTGTTTTTGATTCACCTTCTAATACCATTAGTTTCCGTGAGGCATTTTCTATTGCTCCACTTCCTTTACCGGCATAGAGGTCTAATTCGCCACTTCTGGAGTATTGTCTTGAAGTTTGACTTAGCTGGATAATGATTAGATCATAATTCACTGCTAAATTACTTAAAGCATGAGATATATTTCTGATTGATTCGTATTCACCTCTTGCATGACTTGGTGGTTCCACTAAATCAATATAGTCTATCACTATGCAAGCAGGTGACATTTTTTGAACCTTTTTTCTTATTTGCTCTACAGTTGGACTAAGAGTTTGAATCTTTATATGAGCTACTTGATTTTTAAATTGATCATATATCTTTTTATTCTCTTTTGATATAGTATTTGTATCTACGTCAGCAACAATTTGAAGATTTCTTCTATGCATAAGCCATGGTGCTAATTCTAATGATAAGTACAATGTTGGTATTTGTAATTCTTCTTCTATTTTATCTTCAGCTGCATTATATGCTAAAGATATATTCTGAGCAAGAGTTGTTTTATTTACACCGGTTGGTCCTACTATTGTTACTAGTTCTCCCGGATATATAACAGATTCTATTCCTATTAAGCCAAAAAGTTTTGATAAATCTATACTTACACCTGAGAAATCTCTTTCCAATCTAGTATCTAACATTGCTTGTAGATCACTGACATTCAATATATCCATAAGATAATCCTTTCTTTTAAAATATACACAATGAGGTTGACAATAGGTCATCATCATACTATCCATGCACCCATATTGATAACCTTTTGTGTATACATCGTTAATAGATACAAGAAGTTCAGAATCTTTGATTCTGTCCCCACCCTTATTCCATTCTTCCATAGCTGCTATTGTTGCATTAATAGGAATCCCATTTCTTCTGAAGTGAGAAACGATCCTCATTAAAGTATTGTGCCGGTTTCCTTCAGCTGGTGGGTTGTTATACATATCTTGAATACATGGTACAACATTTGTGTGATTACTTTTATTAAAAAATGATTTTACACTGGGTGAATCAAATGTTACATACTTCTCAAACTTATGTGATTGCTCTTCTGATGGGAATGTATGGAAATCATTGATGTCCCATTTCCTACTCTTCTCTGCAATCTTAGCATAGGTTAGAGTGTCTAATTCTTCACTTGTGATATATGTTTTATAAAGTTGTGTTTTATAGTTCTTAGTAGCTGCACATCTATATAAAGCAGACCTTGAATAAATTGACATATCTGCCTCAGGTAAGAGCTTTGACATTGTTCTCTTTACAATGTATGGTAACCCTGCTCCCTGATGATTTTCGAATCCGAATAGTGAGCCAGGCATGATAAAATGAAATCCTGTTCCACTAAAAAATATACAATATGAAGTATCATCTAGACCTAACTCTAATAATTTTTTATTTACCTCTCTTGCCTTTGCAACAGTTTTCTTACCTGATACAATAGGACTAGAGTTATGAACTTTATCTATATCTATAGGAAGATAATCAATCCCTCTCCAACCTGTATACCCTTTGACACTTTTATGTAATTCCACATAATCGTAACCTGTCCTATCATATAAATATACAGAACGATACACAGGAATATTCTTCCCATGTACCGTTACTGCTTGTTCTAGATCATCGAGATTCACTAAGGAGCCTCTTGATGCAGGACTCCTAAGTGCTAACTCGACAAACATTAACCTACCTTATAACTGTTAACAGTCTTTACAGAAGGTGCCGATGCCTTATCCCAAGGTTCCGGTGTTGTATTTTCCTCTGGAACATGTTCTTTAATAACATCATTATCTTTAGCCCATTTAACATAGCTCTCTAGACTCTTCATCTGTTTTTGATTGTCAGATTTAGCCATTCGTTCAACTACTCTTGTCCATACCTTTTCTTCGTTGGACTGCTTATCCATTACCTTTGTTTTATAAACATAGATAGTATATGGATATATTTCTGAACCAGAATTGTCAGTATAATTGTTGTTCAGAAATTTAGCTATGTCTTCTATTCCTTCATCTGATTTAGTTACCCAGTCTCCAGCCTTATCAAATCCACCACCAAATCCTACAGCATCAGCGATACTATAAAACTTTTTTAGCAGTGAATTGTTCATGATAAAACCTTCTTCATCACGTTCAAATGATCCATTGATACGCATTCTAACAGGAAATTCACTTCCCGCTGTTTGCATTTCTATAACTAGATATACATCTGCCCAATCATACTTATCAGACTCATCTTTAAATGATAAGATTTTAGTATTTTGGTAACCTAGCCAAGGTGGAGTATCACCATTCTTAAAGGACTGTTTTTGTTCTGGTCTATAAGGCATTATTTAGATTCCTCTTTTATGGAAGATAGATGTTTACTCTGACTTCCTTGTTGATGTATTGCATTTTGTACTTCCTCGGCTGATGCAATACTAGATTCACTACCTAGTCCAAGCAATCCTAGTGCTCTACCAGTTGCCGAAGTTTCACAGTTTTCTATAGCACTTGTTCTATTGATTTGACTTTTAGATTCATCCTCATGTGCAAAACCAGTGAAATATCTATCAGGGTTTTCCACATCAGGAGTAACTGTAGTTTTCATTATATAATGGCCACCTTCTCCATGTATAAGTTCTGTTTCTATTCTACCATTATGATATAAATTATGAAATGCTCGTAAGCGTTCAGGAACTGTGACATATGGTTTACCATGTATATCTATAGTTTTGATAGGTCCTACGAATTTAGCGAAGTCTGTGATTGTATTGTTAGTCATGCTGTTCTCCCAGCCAGTTCCTTGAGAGCTTCAAGTCTCTCAATCTCACTGGCTTCTGTTGTTTTCTTTGCGAGGTAGGGGCTATTTTGCATTGTTGCTTCAAGTTTTATCAACATTTCGGCAAAACCTTGCATAGTATTACTTAATTCTACTAAACTAGTGGACATTTGTCCTAAATAGCCCATTATAGAACTAAGGGTCTCTCTTTCATCTACCATTGTTATTTCTCCTCAGTTATGGTAGGGTTAATATAAGTATGATCTAGATATTTTCCTATGGAATTTATTCTAAAACCTTCCTTACGAAGATTATTTGTCAATAAATCCATCCATATATACTTATGATAACCTCTATTACCTGATAAACAAAACACCTGATTAACCATCATACCAGCCACAAGATTTGCAGTAAATATGGTATGTTTCATGGTACAAGGTGCGTCCTCTATATTAGCACTGGAAGTCCAGTGTTCATAATAGTCAATAGGTGCATCTCTTTTAGTCATTGTTACTACTTCGAATGCTAATGCATCCATTCTACCATCTATAAAATATCCTTTAGAATCTTTATTCTCCATTCTCCAACGATCATAAATTGCTAGTCTGTCTTCCATATTATCTATACATACTATTATTTTTGGGGTCATTTCTTGATTTGAATCAAACTTATAACGTGATGCAACAGTTGTTATAGCAGGATTATACTGTCTTGCCAATGCTGAGGCTGCCAAAACTTTTGGTGAACCTACTTGAGATGCTGGATATAATGTTGTAGATAAATTATGATGGTCCATATTATCGGGATCATAAATATGAATACGTTTAAATCCCATTACAGCTAATAATTGTATTACTGCTGACCCTATCCCCCCTGCACCAACGACAGTTATTAAATTTAACTGTCGCTGGTCAATAAGGTCTTTGTTTCTTAGGAATCTAGTATTACTCATGATCCTAGTGGTGGAATTTCATAAAACTCATGAATACCCATATTCCATCTTGTTTTAAATAGCTGGTTAGCTTCACCATAGAACATACTTCCTTCCTCAAGTGCTTCTATAATAGCTTCCATTTCCATATATTCTTTTACAGTAATATCAGCATAATCATCTTTAGGTTGTACCTTAGCTTTTCTCCATTCACCATTATATCTCCAATCAAAAGTAGTTTGATTAGGATAATATGAAGTCATTGCAGTACCATTTGTTTTCTTTTGCCATGATGGTGTTGCTGCATCAGCTTTTGTTTTAATATGATTAGCTTCTGCTATAAACTCCTTAGGTACGTTTGGTTTAATATATTTTATATCATCATCATCTATTGTATGAATTAATATATTTTTAAATTGGTCTTTATAACTGAATGCAAATGCAGCAGCCTCACCAACTTTAGATGATACTACAAGACTACCGTAGAATCCCTGGTCTGGACACATGTCTACCAACGTAGCTTCATCTGTACCGCTATGATATGCACTCATACTGTGATGACTATGTATCATTCCTATGTAAGTATCTTTTAACCACTTTTTATTTGCTGAGTATATTTTGAAAATAGTTTTACTAACATCTTCACCTTTATATTCTGTAGCTGCACCATGACCAAGATCAATAGCTAAGAAGTATATCAGCTCCCAATAAATAGGAAAACCATCTTTATTATTTGTACATCTATACCATGCTGGTCCCGACCATTCGCGAGATTTAAACCGAGATAGCAGGTACTGTACTTTCTGATGCATCTTCTGCGATATTATTAGTCCTTTCTTTTCCTTCTTTGGTTTCGAACTTTTTGAAACCTTTTTGGACTTTGCGTCTTGCTTCGATGGCATAGTTTGCCTCCTTTGCTTTTACGTTAAAGGTATGGGATGTCCATTCATATAGCATATTCATCACTACATATTCCATGTAATCCTGAAGTTTAGCTATATCACTTTCTTCATATACTTGATAATGCATTACCATTTCATTAAACTCTTTAAATATATCTTCTATTTCACAAGAATATTTTAACTCAGCTATCTTATTTGCTCTAAGTTTTTCAATATCTGTTTCACCCCAAAGTGTTCGTTGACTTTCTAACCTATGACCTAATCTTGGTTCTATGTCCCAATATTCATTAATTAGTACATCTTCATATTCACTATAAGAATAAATAGCAGGAATTACTTCTTCTCTCATTTTTTTTAAGAAACGTGTTTTCCCCGCAGGTTTATACCCCATAAGTCTTTTATAAAAATCATTTATTTCACTTAAACTAAACCAATGTTTGATTTTGAATAGGTCTTGCATATGTAATACTTTTGTAAGATAATAATCATCTTTCATATTCTTTATATACATAGCTGCAAGATAATAATGTGTATACACATTCATCTCTTCAGTAAATTGACTGTTAATATTTTTATATCTGAACCAACCATATTCCATTATTTTATTAAAAGTATCATAAAATTTATATGAATTATTTCTTAGAGCATTTCTTGCTTCCATAACAAATGTTCTTACTACATCACCAAGCTCATCTACAGAGCCTTTTAAATGATCAAACATTTTACTATTTGGCTCTACATTTTTATTTAATGTACTTTGAAATGCTGTCGCAAAATTTGAACGATTAAGTGGGAAATAATCTCTATGAAAATTATCTATATTTGTTCTCAGTTCTTGTTTATGTTCTACAGAATCAATTAAATAGTTTCTAATAAGTGCATACAATATGCTATATGCTCTTGTTCTATCTAATACTTCTTCTTCATTATATTTAAATCTCTGTGGATTTCGGTTATATTTATTAACATAGTATCTTCCTAATTCTCTGAAAGAATTAGTAGCTATACGTGTACGACCTATGCCCTCTCTTATGTGATTATAATAATTATTACCTTCAAATGGATATTGCCAAGCATCTTTCATTTGCAATAATACTTTTATAGGTAATATGTAACTTATTTTCCTATACATATATGGTTCTTCTGGATTATGACGTTTCTTTTTAATAGCCATTGTTCTACCAGATACATCTCGAATTAATCCCGGAAGATTCCAGAATGCATCTCTAGAATTACTAGTATTAGCCCATTGTCTTAGAGTACTAAAATATCCTACGATACTACCTTGTACAGCATAATCATTTAATCTAATCATATATGCTCCAAAACAAGGTTGTCCACTAGTATTTATATGAGGATGATAACCATATTGATATCTATAAATTGATTCTTCTTGAGTAGGTTTAATATTGATAAAACGTTCATTTAGTTTTGTAGGTGTTTCATCTGCTGCTTTTAATTCCTTCCAACTCACAGTAGATAAATAAAGAGTTTCTAACTCTACTTTAGTACTACTTTTTAATATTGGAGTAACTATACGAACAATCCAGTTGTTTGCTTGAGCATTAATCTTCTGGTCCCTATAAAATTCTACACCTTGTTTAATTAACATATTTATCTGTCTGGATAAACTAGTAAAATGTTCGATTCTTTCTGCAAGATTTCTACTAATTACTAGTGATCCATGTCTATCATGCTTATAAGGATTAAATACTGAGAAATTATTTCTTATAAATGTCTCTATTCTATTAAAGTCAACACTGTCATTAGGATCAATATATCTATATAGTGCATTAATTACATTATTATTAGATGCTTTTATCGTAAACTCCGTTCCTAGAGAGGGAACCCTAGTTGATTCCCTCTCTTTCCCGCGAGTCACTTTACAATCCTGACTTAACGGATTGTTTTTGAAACTGGACTACAGCTCCAGCAGTAAGCTGAGTGCCGGCAGTAGCGGAAGTGTCATTAACACTTATTACTACATTCTCCATTGACAGTTCTAGCTTCTGTGCTACATCTGCCACGGTCTCGACATCTTTTACATCAAGAACCTGTCCACCATTGTGAAAGCTGATGACTTGTACGTTTGCCATATTTACTTTCTCCTCTTTTGTGGGTTAACTGATTGCAGCACCATTGCTGCTTTTGAGTTCTATTACAAACTTCTTATATTTTTTACTTATTACACGTTTTTGAAGAAACTGCATCCGTTTGAAAGCTGTTCCATCTGGTTGTACTTTCCCATTATCTATCATTGATTGATAAAAATCAATTAATGCATTATCTGATATTTCGTCTTGACTGCCACTCATAAGTTGCCTCCTTGTTACTAAATAAGTCACTTGCCTACATTTCTTCTTGTATTGTATTTCTGGGTGAGATGCTTTGAAGTTTATTACGAGCAATACTAGATGATACCATGCATATACACTACGTGATGTATATTTAATATTCTTATGTCTTGTCCAATTAGCTTTATCCTCTGCAGATTCAGCAAAAAGTCTAACTGGTAGTTTATATTTGAGAAATCTCCATTCATTATCACCAAGTATCATAATATTGTCTCCTTAAATATATGAGAAAGACCACGCTTATAAGGTATGGTGGTTTTAGCCCTAACTTTCTCAATTGTTAGGTGAACTATGTGTTGCGGGACACCCCACGTTCCTAATCAGGGGATTCCAAGCGATAAATAAACTTGGACCTCCTTTACGTTAAGTTCGTGAATATAGTCCACCTAAGTTAATACTATTCCTTTGACCTTTAATTTCTTTGATACTACCCAATAATGTGGGATATTACAAGCATCTACTCGATACTTGACTCCCCACCCGTGCCCATTAGCTCTAAATAATATTTCTCTCTCTTTAGCTGATGCAGCATCATTGGGGAAATTCTTTGGTACATTAAAACCTTTAACATATCTATACTTATTACCCATACCACCACGTGATTTGGGTCCTGTTTTCTTTTTTTTAGACATATCTACCTCTAAGTTATAGCGTGACAGGCTTTACAACCCTAACTCACTTAATTTTGTCACGCTTGCTCGTTGTTAATAAAAATGGGATATCACTACCTTTTCTGTGAAAGGACAGGTGTGTAAACCTGCAAGGAGAGAGTGGATAGGTGATATCCCGTAAATAAAAATGGGCGAAGCAAGCAGTTCCCGAAGGAGTTCTACAGCGTGTAAATGACAAGCGTAAACAGCTGCCATACTTTGTCATTGCAGAAATATGCATCTGCTCCACGTGACTAATGGAAAAAACCATTATCAACTTCGCCCCTTATATTTAATGAGTCTGTCACGGTTTGGTTCATAGTACCGCAAAATTATCCCGAAGTCATCAACTTCGACAGACTCACCCGATTACAATTCTATCAAATGATAATCATGATTTACTAATAAATAATAAATTATATGAGCACTAAGATAGACTACCGCAAACATCAAAAAGATGTAAAATAACCTTGTTCCTAATGTATCATCATCACCATTTGCCTTTATTAACCGGTACAGCAGACTCCTCATTGTAACAACAATGAAAGAGCATAAGCACCTGCAAAGATGACAGTGCAATAGATTGCTACAGCCCTTACACCTCTACGTGTCTTGCGGGAATACAATAAAGATCGTATAAGACTAAAATAACTACGTCTTCTACGTCTTGGTTGCTTTTTACTAGAGCCGACCATTTCAAATAGGTTCTCTATGTCTTCAGAGAGTTTTCTCTGCATATTACCATATCGGTCAATTCGATCAAAACACTGACCGACCATAGAGCCTAAATCACTTACTAGCTCTTCTAGCTTATATATGTTTGCATCACTTTTACGATTCTTATGAAGTAGATCGCTTTCAGCATCTTGCCGGCAAACATCTACAGTTTGTATATTAAGATCATTTTTCTTCATTTCAGTTTCTAGTTTGTATATGTTTGTATCACTTTTACCAATCATAGTTGCTAATTGCTCTACATTCTTTTCTAACTTTTTTATTTTCATATTAGCTTTATGAATTGCTGTATTTTTGTATGGTTTCCTACCTGATCTTCCGTTTCCAGCCATGATTACCTTCCTTTCTTGTAATGTCTTTGCAGTACAAGTGTTGCGTTTTTTGTTAACTTCGTATCACTAAACAGTATTCTCATACCGTTCTTCAAGTGAAATCCTTGTTGCTTATTAACAACAAGTGGTCCACCTATCATATAGATGAACTCAATGATGAATTTGCTAATATTCATCGCTTTCTCCTTTTTATTATTAAGTTGGAGTGAAAAGAAATATCCTGATAAGTAGCTCAATCAGTACAATTGGCGTTGGCATCATGAATGACTTTCGTCCCTTTCACGAGCGTCTTTGTACTGATGTGAGCTACTATCAAGGAATATACTCATAGGTTGGAGTCTCTGTTGTGTGAACCTAATCACCCTTCTGAACTCACCTTAAAACCTTATGGATTACCTCTATGAGTATATATTGTGAATAGATTACTCGCGGGTCCTTATTGCCGCTATTTACGCAATCTAATCATAGTTTACATATTCCCTCTTCTGGATTTGTTGAGTCCCAAACGTGCCAATATCTTCTGAGTGAATGACTGTTTGGTTACAACCGGTGATGTGAGTGGGTTTCTATAGCGTCTTTCGTGAAGTTTCGCAATCTTGTCCTGTAGGTGCCTTTCAGCCTCTACTCTCTTTGCGTTAAACTTCCTTTTGTTTTTACGCTTATTCCACTCACTATCGCTGATATTCTTCTTATGATGTTTAGAACGTGCCATTAGGCTCACCTCCTTTGATATTAGTAGGTTTGTATGCTAATGCTTCCCGGAATTGAGACCACATAGAATAATTGACATCATTCGCAAACTTTACAGAATCAAAATGATCTCGCATTTGTTCATTACTATCCCAGTTCCTTTGATATTCTTCTGAACATTCTTTGGAACAGAATAGCCTGGTCTTGCCAATACCTCGTTCTCTTTCATGAAAAGTATCTTCTACGACATAAACTTCACAATCGTAAGGATACTTTATAAGGTCTTTACAATCATCGCAATGAGGCAATGAATGCTTCACTTTAGAGAGTGATCTTATAAGCTCAAGTACTCTGTCCTCAAGCTCGTCTAAAGTGATGATATGACTCTTATTAATATTTATACTGGATGAGACTATATTGGCTCTCTCCCGTTCCGCTTTTGCAAGCCTACGCTTGCATATATCCCAAATTATAAATCCCCAGACAACAAATGCTATCTGAGTAACAATGACTGTCCCTATTAGTTCAATCATCTTTTACTTTCTCCTTTTGGCTATTTTGTACCAGATTGCCAATAACTGTGATTTAGTGAACTTATTACCTCTTGAGTTCCCAAAGTAGCTGTTATGCCACTTTATTAACTCATATCTACGCTTAAATGGACAATTATCCATAATTTCTCCTTCCTATTATGAGACTCTAAAGCGTAATGAAAAAATAACCAATGAACTACACATAATGCTGTACTTGGCGGTTATTAGTTGTTATTCCAAGTGTTATTTAATCGCATTATGTGCTGATGTTGTTCATTGATTATTTTGGACTACCGATCATGACGGTCCTTACCAGACCCTCCGATAATCCTGCTGAGATGATACAGCTTATCCTTTGCTGAGAGCAGGACAAGCTTTACCGGGAGGTCGTACATACTCAGGCATATACACCAGTGAGCTGTATCCTCTCAGCTTGCCATTCTCGTCTTTCGGTCGTGAAACCTCCGCAACCTTACCATCGCGATTATGCTTAACATAATTAACTTCGGTAAGCTGTACTTGCGTCCCTTTCACGAGCGTCTTGAGGATGGAAAGCTTAATAACCGAAGGAAACACAAAGTCCGGATCGTTATCACATGTTAACCGGATATTGTTGTTCTTACTGTATTGACGCTTTCCATCTTCACCGAGAATGGGCTTTATCTCCTCTGTGATGGTAACACCACCTGATGGATTAGGCGTTTCTACACGCACAGGTCCCACCAATAAGGTATTAACAACACTGAACAGAGGACTTACTGAATTACTCATAATATTCTCCTTTATTATGTTATGAGTGATTGAATGACCAAACATACCAATAATACATACGTTTAATAAACGTAAGGTATTACTCTACTGACGTACGCTTGGGTAGTCGTGGGGGACGCACACATACACCCCGCTGAAGAGCACTCATTGGGGACACACAGATGGGACTACAACTAAGAGACTACGATGAATCCCTTGAGTGGTCTTATGATTCAACCGAGCCTGCTAAAAGAGCGAGTAAGCCGTGGCAAGTGAGACCAGCTTATGTATAGTGTGTGCTTACACTACGCAGTAGCTACGCATAGCTTCTATGCTTAGTACTATGCATAAGGTGGGATCACGAGAACAGTGCTTCAGCACCTTACTCGTGAGAGTGCACAGCTCGGTGAATCAAACGAATGGGGATTCAACGTAGTTGTGACCCCAAGGAGTGAAATTCAGCGGGGTGGTGTGCAAGTATTATCCCATACACCCATTCTACATATATTTTTTGGAAAGGGGTACGAGCCTAGTTGCTTCTTAAACGGTTACTTTAGATGGAAACAGGTAACAGGTAACAGGTATGGAAGATAACCTCAGAATATTTTTTTGTTGACTTTTAAATATTTTGGTTATAAATTTATTTATGTTAGTTGTTTTGGGTATGAGATGTCTTTTCTCACTATTGATGCACCAACTGTGATTGAATATAGTGAGTAACTATGACTTCTCAAAGTATTTGAATGACGATAACAGTTTAAATACCGGCAAGTTATGGTCGGATGTAGCTGCGATCTCCGGTTTTTACAGGACGAAGAGGAGAGAAGACTTGTACAATGCTGTGACTACTTGGTATTATGAGTATATAAGGTCGGAGAAGGAGAAAAGTAATGCCACTCCCTAATTTATGTTTTGAATGTGACAAGCCTTTAAACTTTGATGAGGTGTATATCTGCCAGAATTGCTTTGAAGAGCAGTTAATTGATGAAAATCACCGTACAAAGGGCAATCCAGAGGCTGGAATAGACGAGAAAGACGAAGAAGATGGTGAATAGGGCTGCAAAACGCAGGAAAGATGATAAAAGGGCTAAGGATCATGATTTGGATAAGTATGGGCGTACTCCCGCTCAGATTAGGCGAAATAAAATACGGAGGGAGCGTAAAAGACGTGACATCTTTCGATCAGGTAATTAAGGAAGTCTTTAAGCATGAGGGTGGGTATGTGAATGATCCGGATGATCCGGGTGGTGAGACCAAGTATGGTATCTCCAAGAAGGCATTTCCCGATGAGAACATTAAGAAATTGACTAAGCAGCATGCTGCGAAGCTCTATTATGACAAATATTGGATTCCATCCAAGGTGCATATGCTTCCAAACGACCTATGGGCTATATATTTCGATATGGCAGTCAATATGGGTACAAGGAGGGCAGCTACTATCCTTCAGAAAGCCTGTAATCACAAAAACAAGGTAAAGATTAAGGTGGATGGCAGAATGGGCAAGAATACTGCTAAATCTGCAAAGATTTTAGAACCA
>CALBXV010000426.1 GCA_937890045.1 uncultured archaeon | reverse complement strand
TGGATGCAATATCCCTGCGAAGTCTTTAATGTTCTCTACATACCAGCTTGCAGGGGATGGTGATGCTATATTTATAACATATAACTTTCTATTCTTAAAAGCCAACAACCTATCTGAAAACTCTTCCAACTTTACAAATTCTTCAGCATCACCCTTGACCACGTCAATAAAGAAACTTGTTGGAAAGGTATCAAATTTCCCGATAGGGGTATACATAATCCTATCTCTCATTCGCATAGCTATACCATCTTTATTGAAAGTTTTAACATTGGCAACATAACATCTTCTATTAGCTATGACGGCTGTCTTATATCCTTCTCCATTTCCCGATATAGATATCTTCTTCTCATCAGGGCTAAAGCCATTTAATATTTCATATGTTTCTATATTAGGAGATAGAATATCCATACTTATAACTTTTGCGTCTGTGCTTGCACTAGCTCCATCAACCCAACTATTATAATCTCCAGATATCCTCATTCTAGCCCCATCTTTTAAACTTATATCAGTAAACAAAGCCCATGAGTCATCAGTGCCATTTTTTCTCACATAAATTCTAGCCCCTGATATTCTAGGATCGAAAGGGGATACCGCCCTTAATTCTACAGTAAGCTTACAACTAGCAACTTCTTTAACAACGTTGCCACCAGTTGTCTCTGCCGGATCTGCCGATATCCCATCAACTCCAAAAGTATTTGCATTGAGTCTGGTAACGGTTCCAGTCATTCCATTAATTTCTGTCATTTCGTTGAAATTAGATAGATTAACAATATCTCCAGTAGAAAGACCGTGACTTGTTTTGGTGAAAACAGTTGGATCGGCGGCTGTTGCTGTCACACCAGTTAAAGATATTAAACCAGGAGTATGAGTATGATTGGAAGACGGTTCATACAATAAAGATTCCTGATTATCATCATAAATAAAAGAGGCGGCAAATTGATAAGCAACAGTTTCAAATGTTCCTGTACCAGCATTACCATCTGTTATTTTAATTCTAAAACCATCACCAGCCGTAGGATAAGTACTTTCAGTTTCTACTATCATTTCCTCAGGAGCGGCCAATCCATTGGTTTTACTATACCAATCATCATAACTGTCAGCAGTAGTAGTCCCACTAAAATGTGCTCTTTTAATATATCCGTACCAATAAGGTTGAACAGCGGCTCCAAATGAAGCATCTGCAACCCTCAAAGCCTCGTCAGCAAAATAGAATACGCTTAAAGGAAGTCTATGTATTGTAACTCTTCCTCCCTCACTAGCTTCAACTGTGAATGGCGTTCCCTGTGCTGTAATAGTCCCAGCCGTCACCTTTGCAACCCTTACAGCATTTAAATTATTTTCTGTCGTACTTGAGCATCCGGTAATACCTATAATATCACCCTTTTGAAAACCAGCACTTACAAATCCATTCGCACTATCTGTTATTGTTGATGTTGTAGGAAAATCTATCTGACCTCCACCACCAGCCACATCTGTAGTAATAGACCCTAAACTAAATACATCGGCAGTAAATGAATCTCCCGTCTTGTCATACAAATCTACATTTGCAGTCTTAGAATCCATAACCGCTAACCAGTTCTCACCAGTATCTAATGCAGATGAACCAGCTTCATGATCTGATTCAAATATAAATGCACCGTATCCAGGAGTAATATGTCCTGCTACCAAACCTGAACCAACATCTGTATGTGCTGTATCCCCTCCTAGAGGA
>CALBXV010000425.1 GCA_937890045.1 uncultured archaeon | reverse complement strand
TCAAGTTTGTATTGTTACCGGTGCTAATTCTGGAATAGGTAAAGAAACAGCTTTATCACTAGCAAAGTTAGATGCCACTGTAATTCTCCTATGTCGAAATTATGAGCGTGGTAATATCGCTCTAAAACATATAATCACTGAGAGTAATAATAAAAATGTTGAACTTATGTTATGTGATTTATCTTCTCAAAATTCCATATCTGATTTTATTTCAAAATTTAAAAATAAATATGATCGTCTAAATGTTCTGATTAATAATGCCGGTATACTTCTTACTAAAAGAACTATTTCTGTTGATGGAATTGAAAATACATTTGCTATAAATCATCTTGGACCTTTTATATTAACTAATTCTCTATTAAATCTTCTTAAATCAAGTTCTCCATCACGTATAATAAATGTTAGTTCTTCTGCTCATTATAGGGCAAATTTTGATATTGATAATCTACAAGGCGAAAAAAAATACTCAAGTTTTGACGCTTATTGTAAATCAAAATTATATAATGTTCTTTTCACATATGAATTATCTCGAAAACTAGCAGGATCTAATGTTACAGTAAATTGTTTACATCCTGGATTTATTCCTACTAACTTATTTACTAATTCATCATTTTTCTATAAAGCTATAGTAAAAATTCTTTCTCCTATTTTAATTGATGCTAAATCAGGTTCTAAAACATCTACTTATCTTGCAACTTCAAAAGATGTTGAAAATATAACTGGAAAATATTTTGTTAAATGTAAACCTAAACAATCCTCTAAAATATCATATGATCAATCTACTTCAAAAAATCTGTGGAATATTAGTGAAAAACTAGTTAATTATAATAAAAGTGCCGAGGGCCGGATTTGAACCAGCGACACACCGGTCTTCAGCCGGATGCTCTCCCAGGCTGAGCTACTTCGGCAAGATTCTATCTCTTATCTTGTTTTATATTATAATTAATATTTATCTTATTCCTTTTTATTAGTATAAATTCTTGCTCTAATATTACTTTGATTGATTATCTGTGCTGTAGAATAATTTTTCCATTTTACACCATTTAATTTAAGATGAACCTCATTATTTAAAACTGAAATCTCTACTGAATTCTCTTCTTGTCTTGAAATTTTTGATATTAATTCTATAAATTCCATTGTTATTTGATTATTATTAAATGAATAGTTACTCGTTATATTCTCATCTTCTATTCTCCAATTATCTAATTTTTCTATTGCGTTAATTAGCTCATTTTTATTTTCTGATTCACTGATTTCTGATTTTATTAATTTTTCTTTCTTTATATCTCCCCAAATTGGAGTTATTATTAAATTATGTAATTTATCTAAAAATTTATGACTTGTAAAATTATCTGGTATTCTATAAATGCTTAATATTGTTTTCTTCTCAAAAACTTCTTGATTATATGCAATTGTTGCTGTTCTAGTTAATTTTTCTAATTCTTTTATCATTTCTTTTGTTATTGGTATTGGTTCTATTTGATTCTCAAATCCTCCGATTTTCTCTGAATAAATATAATATTTTAAATTCCATGTAATTTCATGATCTGCAATATTTAATGTCCCCTCTTCGTTTGTATCACTATTAATTAGATCTCTTCTAGTTTTTTCTAATATTATTGTTGCAAATTTATGAAATATTCCTTCTTCTGCCTTGATCTCTTTTTTTAGAGTATAACTTATGTATTCTCTTGCTAAATTTCTTACGTGTTCAAATAATATGGATGACAATATTATATGTTATCTGCATCTTAAGAAGATAAATATTTTGATTTATTAACTAGTACTTTCTTTTATTATTATGGATAATTCGTTATGGTCTAGTTTACCAAAGCCTATGCAAGAACAATTTTTTAATTTGGCTGATACAGAAACTAAGAAAACTAAAAAACGTTTATTATCTGATACTAATAAATTAAAACAAATTAGTTCACAAATTAAATTACATAAAACTCCTGTTTCTGAATCATGGAAAAATTGGTCTATTGCTTGTGTTGATGGATCTGATTCTCCCGTTATAAATCAAACCTTAGGTTCTAGATATGGGCTATATGGTGCTTGTATTATGATGTTTAAAGGCAATAAATTCTTGCCAGATAGTGAAGAATATAAATCAGGTAAACTTGTTTTAGATCAAATTGGTAGTAGTGATGATTTTCAAAAAATTCTTAGATTAATTATGACTTATAATGAGAGAAAACTTGCTGTATCTAAATTAAATGAAGTGGATTTAATGATTATTGATGGAAGTTTCTTTGGTTGGAGAGTGGGATGCTCAACTGTTAAAAATTTTTCACTCCCATATGAAAATATCACTCGTGTTTCCCAACTAATTGATGAACTTGGTAAATTATCTAAAATATTGCTTGAATCTAAAAAAGTTATCGCTGTAGTTAAACGTGTATCAACTGGCGCTATTAATGGTTGGATTAAATTAAAAGGTTGGGATAATTTATGCGTTACTCAAAATGATAAAATGATTCTATCTTCTATTATGCCTAATAATACATTTTTCTCATATAGTGATTTCTTTCAATCAAAACATGATGATAGAAAAAAACTTAATTTTAATTTCTATAGCTTACTTAATCATCATAATTTTACTAAGCAAAAAATTAGTTATAACCTTGTTTGGGCTGCTAAACGTGCTTTTGAACAAGTTATTAAAGACGTAAATCCAGATATTGCTGATAGTGTATTTTCTACAGATAGATATTATGTTAAATCTTCTCAATATCCTCCTTGCTGTATAGAATTATCACAAAATTTTGAAAATATATCTGATTTATTATCTTATATTGTAGCTAATACAAATCCAGGTACTGGATTACCTTTTCCAATTGACTTAACTGATTCAAATGTAACAATTCCTAGCGGTTTGACTCAAGAATTTGTTGAGGAAGTTGAAGCACAGCTTTTAAAAGATAATACTCTTGATCTATCTGATATATCTAATCATTTTTCTAGATTAAATCCACAAAAAAATGAATAAAAAATTTTAACTTTATATTATGGTCATTTAAAATAATATTAGGTGTTTATTCTTAACTTTCCTTATTTCTTGTCCAAATTGTGGTAAACGTAGTATTTACGAATTTCATTCTGGTGGAGAATTTTTAATAAGACCAAAAACTAATTCAGCGCATGATGAGTGGCATGATTATCACTTTCTGAGAGAAAATCAATTGGGTGATGTAAAAGAATGGTGGTATCATGCTTTTGGTTGCAAAAGATGGTTTATTGCAATAAGAAACACTCTTACTAATAAAGTAATAACTACCTACTCAAATAATGGTGAGAAAAAATAATTGAGTTCTGAAAATCGAATTAAATCTTTACCACTTCAAATTATTAATAGAAATAAAATAGTTAATTTTGAATATAATGGTAAAAAAATATCTGGCTATGATTGTGACACTGTAGGTTCAGCTTTATATTCGTCTGGGATGCGTATATTCGGTAGAAGTTTCAAATATCATAGACCTCGCGGTCTATTTTGTGTATCCGGTAATTGTCCTAATTGTCTTATGAATGTAGATGGTAAACCAAATGTAAGATCTTGCACTACTAAAATAACTGAAGGTATGATTGTTAAACATCAAAATGCTTGGCCTTCATTAAATTTAGATTTTGGAACATCATCTAATATTATTCTTAATCGTTTACCTGTAGGTTTCTATTATAAAATGTTTATTAGACCAAAATGGTTATGGCCAATAGTCCAAAAATTTATTAAACGTATTACTGGTCTTGGAAAAGTTAATATCAATATTCTTGAACATAATGAATATCATCATGTTAATGATCATTTTGATATTGTAATTCTTGGATCAGGTTTATCTGGACTAATTAGTGCTCTAGAAGTTAGTGACCATGATTTTAATGTACTACTTGTTGAAGCTGATAGTGAATTAGGTGGTCATTTAAAATATGAAAATTCAAATTATAATTTTGATGGTAAAAATCAACCTGGTAATTTAATTGTTTCTGAACTAATAAAAAAACTTCATTCTAAAAATAATGTTAAAATAATTAAAGAATCAAATTGTTTTGGTTTATATGAAGATAATTTAATTGGTATATCTTCTGATAAAAAACTACTTAAAATTAGAGCTAAAAAATTAATTATTGCAACTGGTAGTTTTGAAAGACCATATCTATTTGGTAATAATGATATACCTGGAATATTTCTAGGCAGTGGAATACATAAACTTGTTAATTTATATGGTGTTAATCCTGGAAATAAACTTTTGATAATGACTAATAATTCTTATGGTTATAATCTTGCTGCTGATTTACTTAAAACCGGTATAAATATTGTATCAATTGTTGATTCTAGGAAAACTGTAATTAATGATGATAGTATTAATGAGATGTTATCAAATAATAAAATAAGCATTTTATCTTCTTCAATTATACTTAAAGCGTTAGGTAAAAAACATGTTAAAGGTGCTATAGTTGGAAAACTTAATGATGATGGAGATATTATTCAAGGTTCTGAAAAAGAAATTGATTGTGATATAATATCCTTATCTGTAGGTTCTCAACCTGAAAACTCCTTAATTAGACAAGCTGGTGTTAAAGTTAAGTTTGATAATAAATTAAATTCTGAAATTCTTACATCTTCTGTACCAAATATTTATGCTGCAGGTGAATCTACAGGTATTAGTGATTCTGAAATAAATATTCTACAATCTACAATTGCTGCTAAAACTGTTTGTAAAGAATTATATTTTGAAAATAAACATAATCTTTCTAAAAAACAACTTACTTTGCATGAAAATCTGATTAAAACTATTAAAGAATGTGAAGTTAATATGGAAAAATTAATTACTAACTATAAAACTGATGATTTGTTAATTAATACTCCACTTGATTCTGATAAAAAGATAGCTTGTATTTGTGAAGATGTCTCTGAAAAAGATTATAAATTAGCAATAATGGAAGGTTATTCTGAAATGCAAACCCTAAAGCGTTATACTACTTTTTCTATGGGGTCATGTCAAGGTAAAATGTGCAGTGTAATTTCGGGGGAATTATGTTCAAAATTTAGTGATATTGATTTTGCTAATATCGGATTTACAACTTCTAGACCGCCTACTAGACCAGTAGAAATGGCTGTTCTTGCCGGCCCATCATATATCCCATATAAAATTACTCCAATGCATGCTAGTCATCTTAAATTAAAAGCCGATTTTATGGAAGTTGGT
This sequence comes from uncultured archaeon, assembly GCA_937890045.1. Next base: position 1,934 of record CALBXV010000425.1, on the reverse strand, counting down.
GATTGGGAGAGACCTCGTACTTATTTCACTGTAGAGCATGAATATGATGCAATTAGGAAAAATGTTGGTATTATAGATGTTAGTACACTTGGGAGATTTGATGTTAAAGGTAAAGATGTTGCTAAATTTATTGATTTTGTTTATGGTCACATATATTCTAAAATGAAAATTGGTAAAGTTCGTTATGCGCCTTTATATTCTGAACATGGTATGATAATGGATGATGGTGTTATAGCTCGGTTAGGTGATAATCATTATCTTCTTACATCTTCTACAGGGAATGCTAATGCTGCTGAACAGTGGTTAAATTGGTGGAAAATACAAACAAATATGGATGTTCATATAAATAATATTACTGCTGGTTTAGCAGGAATTAATGTAGCTGGACCTAAAGCTCGTCAATTGTTAACTAACCTAGTTGACGCTGATCTTTCTTCTGAAAATTTTCCTTATATGGCGTGCGTTGAAACTAATGTCGCTGGAATTAACTCGTTAATTATGAGAATTGGGTTTGTTGGTGAAGCCAGTTGGGAAATTCATTTTCCTTCTGAATATGGTGAATTTCTGTGGAATAAATTACTGTCTGAAGGTTCTAATCTTGGTATTTCCGTTGCAGGTGTTGAAACTATGAGAGTTCTTAGTCTAGAAAAACGACATTTTTGGCCTACTCTTGATACAGATAGTACAACTGATGGTTTAAGTGCTGGTTTAGAGTGGTCTACTAAATTTGAAAAAGAAGATTTCGTAGGGAAACATTATCTTGAGAAAATCAAATCTTCTGGTATAAAACAACAAATAATCGGCTTTAAAATTAAGGATGATAAAACTGCTTCTAATGGTGATGTAATATTATATGATAATAAACCAGTTGGAAGAATTACTACAACAAGATATAGCTATCATCTTAAACAATTTATAGGCTTAGCTTGGGTTCCTGTAGAATTATCTAATCCTGGTAATGTTCTAGAAATAATTCATGATGATAAAAGTGTTGAATGTGAAATTGTTGAGGGTGCATTTTATGATCCCAGTGGAGATAAAATGAGGTCGTAATCACTATGTTAAATACTGATCAAAAATATAGGTTAAGTCCTTTTTACAATAGACAATCATCTCTTTCTGCTAAGTTTGCTAATTATGATCATAACTGGATATTAGCTGAAGAATTTTCTGATAATAATAAAGAATCGCAAGCGTTAAAACATGTAGCTATTGCTGATATAAGTAATGTTGGTAAAATGATTATTAACTGTTCTGATTTTAATCTATATAAAAAATTCTTTGGTTTTGTTGGTGATTATAAACCTGGAAACATACTTATAGGTGAAGGTAAAACTTTCAGAGATGATTTACCTGATACTATTACTGATTCAATATATTGTGTACTGACTAATGACTTAGGTTTATTATTATATGATGAAAAGCAGAATTCTTTTGTAGAATCTCATATTGCTGATGTTAAAACTGGAATTCATAATGATGCTGAAAAATTTACTTACGATATTTATTTCACTGATGTATCTTCTGTGTATTGTGGATTATATCTATTAGGACCAGATAGTGTTTCTATCTTATCACGATTAACTGAATTTGATCTAAACTCTAAATTTAGTTCAGCTTATGTGTCTCTAGCTAATGTTCAATGTATATTACTAAATCAAAATATGAATAATATACTTGGATATCAATTATACTTTGAGCGTTCATATGGTGAATATATATGGGATGCTCTTTTTAACTCAGGTAAAGATTATAATTTAACTCCTATTGGAGGAAAAACATTACAGAGTATAGGTTGGAAGTGGTTATAGTTGGAAAAAAAAGTAATGTGGGAAAAGAAAGATTTACAAAAAAAATATGATGTAGTTATAATTGGTGCTGGTGTGCATGGTCTTGCTATTGCATATTATCTAGCAAAACGTGGAATTACAAAT
>CALBXV010000424.1 GCA_937890045.1 uncultured archaeon | reverse complement strand
TGACGGAGCTTTTACTGTTACAGCTACTAGCGGAATTGAATACGATGATCTTTTAACAATTCACCAAAACTGGATAGATGCTGATGTCGGAAACGATATTGAAGAAGCAATGGTTTTTGCAATTTCTGGTGATGAGCATACTGCTTTGATGAAAGAATCAGAATTGATTAGTGGTGACTTTACAAGAAATTTTGTTGTAGAAAAAGGTTCAATGGTTCAAGCTGCCGGACTTAATTTAATCAAGTTTGCTGCAAATGCAAGAGTTCCTGTTTTGCCTGTATCTGGCGGAGTAAGGGATTGTTTTGCTATAACTTCAAGAGGTCTTTGTTATGGTTTATCTCAGGATATGGAGATAACAATTAAAGACAGACCAGATCTTGTAAATGTAAATCAAGTACAAATTACTGGTATTCTTGGTGCTGTTAGGACTGAAGGAGTACATGTTCAAAAAGTTCAGACAACTGATTAATATTTTATCTACTTCAAAATTTTTTAAGGAGCAATCTAATGGCTGTACAAGACAAATATGTTAATAGCTCATTAGCTTCTCTAAAGATTGCTAATGCGGCACTTGTAAATGGAGCAAGAGTTGTTGGTATGGTGGCTACAGAAGAACTTGCCGTTGCCGATGATGATACTTCTGTTTACAGGTTTTTTAAAGGTGTAAGTGGGAATTTAATTCCCATTGACATTAAAGTTTATTGTGATGCTATAACTTCTGGTACTGATTTTGATCTTGGACTTTATAATCAAACATCACCTAATGGTACTGATGGAACAGTAATTGATGCAGATGCTTTTATGGATGGACAAACTATGGCTGCTGCTATTACAAGGGGTGGAGGTACTTCTGCTCAAGATGAAGCTGTTGATGGTTTATCTGCCGTTGATATTGCTGATCTTGAAAAGAAGATCTATGAACATGCCGGACATACAGTTAATACTGCAAAGCAAGGTTATGATATTGCTTTGACAGCAAATACTGTTGGTGCAGCAGCAGGTACAATTACTATTATAGCATTATTTCTTGAAGGATAATGTTACTTTTTACTTTAAAGCGGTGCGATGTTAATAGCATCGTATCGCTTTAATTTTTTCTGGAGATAGTATGAGTTCAACAGCAACTTCAAAAGTAGATATTTGTAATCTGGCAATGGATCATATGGGTGGAGGAATTATTGTTAATATTGATACTCCGACTACTGAACAAGAAATAAAATGTGCTCGTTGGTATGATGTTACTCGTAGAGCTTTATTAAGAGCTCATCCTTGGGGTTTTGCCAAAGCACGAGCTGCTATTTCAAGAGATACTACCGATCCTACACATAGTTGGGCAGATGCTTATAATTTGCCTAGTACTCTTGTTAGATTAAATTTTATTGGTGACGATAGCATTATGGATTATAAAGGAAAATATGTTCTTGAAGGTAAACAACTTCTTTTAGATAATAGCGGAGCAACATCTATTAATATTGGCTACACAGTAGATGAAACTGATGTCACCAAATTTGATTCTCTTTTTATTGATTTACTTGCAGTTGAAATAGCTTGGAGAGTTTCTTTTGCATTTAATTTAAAACCTTCTCTTAAAAAAGAATTAAGAGAAGCTAGAATAGAATTACGAGGAGAAGCTAAAGCAGTAAATAGTCAGGAACGACCTCCAATAAGAATTCAACGAAGTAAATTAAGAGAAGCAAGACAGAGAATGACTTCTAATGTAGCCGGAACGGATACAATATTTGACAGTTAGTAATATTATACAAAGTGATTTTTCTGCCGGAGAATTAAGTCCGAAAATTCATGGGCGGTTTAATTTAAAACTTTATAAGCGTGGTCTTGAACTTTGTGAAAATTTTATTGTAGAACCTCAAGGTTCTGCTCGTTATCGTTCAGGTTCAAGATATGTTAATCATACTAGACTGAATCGGATTGCTAGATTTATGCCTTTTCAGTTTAACGATGAACAGGCTTACATGCTTGAATTCACAGCATTATATATGCGTGTATTCAGGAATGAAGGAGCTGTTCTTGAAAATAGTGTAACTATAACTGGAGCGACTTCTGCTGATCCTGTTGTCGTTACTGCAACAAGTCACGGTTATTCCAATGGTGATGAAGTTTTTATTTCTTCTGTTGGCGGTATGACAGAAATAAATGGAAATTTTTATTTAGTTGCCGATAAAACTGCTAATACTTTTGAACTTACTGATGTAGATGGTGATGATGTAGATGGAACAGGTTTTACAACCTATACCTCTGGCGGAACTTCTGCAAAAGTTTTTGAAGTAGCCACACCTTATTTAGAATCTCAATTATTTGAATTAGATTTTGATCAAAATGCTGATGTCTTAACTGTTACCCATACTAAACATGATATAAGAAATATTACTAGAACTAATCATCATGTATGGACAGTATCCACTTTCTCCCGAACTGAAGATCCTTTCCCTAGTCAAGCAATAACAGGTATTACTCAAGCCAATCCCGGTGTTGTTACTTATTCAGGAGCTGATTCTTATGCAAATGATGATTATATAACAATACAAGAGGTAGTTGGTATGACTGAAGTAAATGGAAATTCTTATATAATATCTAGTGTAGATACAGCAGCAAATACTTTTGCTCTTACTGATTCTTCTGGAACAAATGTAAATACTTCAGGATATACTGCCTATTCTTCTGGTGGTAAGATTGGTGATTATCCAAAAACAGTTGGTTATTATGAAGGTAGAAGATTTTATGGTAATACTTTAACTCTTCCTGAAACCTTTTGGGGATCTCGTGCACCTGATTCATCTACTGATGGGCTTCCCCGATATACAGATCACACTTCTGGTACAGATGCAGATCATGCAGTTAGTTTTACAATAGCTCCTTCATTTGAAGGAACAGTAAATGCGATTCAATGGATTGCCGGAATGACTGATTTTTTAGGTTTAGGTACATTTGGCGGTATTAATAAAGCAACAGGTACTGGATCTAATGATCCCATTGCTCCTGATAGTATAAATGTTAAACCTTTATCTGATGTAGGTTGTGAAGCTATAAATCCAATACCTAGAGGGAAAATTATTATTTATGTTCAAAGAGGTAAATTAAAAATACGAAGTTTGGAATATGATATTTTTTCAGAAGCATTTTCACCTATTGATAGAAATTTTACTGCTGATCATATTTCTGAATCTGGATTTGTTCAGGTAGCTTTTCAGGATGGTGATCCTGATCTTCTATGGGGTGTTTTAACAAATGGAAAACTTGCAGGATTAACTTTTAAAACAAGTGAAGATGTTTCTGGTTGGCATAGACATGTTTTAGGTGGTACAGATGTTAAAGTTTTATCAGTTGGAGCAATGACTTTACCTGATAGTTTTGATCAACTTTGGTTAATAGTTGAAAGAACAATAAATAGTCTAACCAGAAGATATATAGAATTTTTTGAAGATGAACCTATTATTCCAAAAAGATCTAATTTTATAACAGGAGACACTAACGAAACTACCGATGATAATACTTTTAATAATGCTATGTTTGAAGCACAAAAAGAATATATGCATTTAGATAGTGCCTTATCTTATGATGGCACGACTGCCGGAAGTAATGCTAGTGCTTCAGTAACACCTGCCTCTTCTGCGGAAGCTACTGGTGTTACTTTTACGGCAAATGCTGCTGTTTTTTCAGCAAGCGATGTAGATAGAGAAATTTGGAAAAAAGCTATTGATGGTGTTGGAGAAGGAAGAGCAGTAATAACATCTTATACTTCTACAACAGAAGTAGAATGTACTATTATTAAAGCATTTGACAATACTTCTGCTATGGCAGCCGGAAATTGGTATCTTACAACAAATAGTGTTTCTGGTCTAGCTCATTTAGAAGGAGAAACTATTACAATTATAACTGATGGAGCAGAACATCCTTCTGGTAATACTGTTACTGATGGTTCTGTTACATTAGATTATCAAGCCAGTACTATTCATGTTGGTTTAGGATATAATGGAAGAATTATGACTTTGAATTTAGAAGGTGGAAATGTAACTGGAGCAGGACAATCTAAACCAAGTAGAGTAGTAAAACTAAATCCCAGATTTTTTAATACAGCTCGTGCACGATTTGGTACTGATTTTTATAATTTAATTGAAGCTGTTTTCAGAGATACTGCCAGTTCTACTAATAGACCACAGCCTTTATTTAGCGGTGTACCTAAAACAGATATTGTTTTTCCGGCAACATGGTCAAAAGATAAAAGAATTATTGTTGAACAAACACATCCTTTACCCTGTATTATACAATCACTTGATATTTTTATGGAGGTATCGGATGAATAGAGAAGTGACTTTATTAGATTTTAAAATTGATGATCTTGATAATATGAATATTTCTTTTGAAGAAGTAGGAGATATTAAAGCTCTTAAAGATAATCTTTTTAATGTACTTAAAACTGGTGATGCCCGATTAATACAATATAATGATAAAACTATAGCTGCTATGGGTTATTATAGCACCTATTCGGGTGCTTGTGAACTTTGGGTTATTCCAAATTTACCTATTGTTAATAAAGGGGTTTTAGGAATAACTTTAAAACATGCATTAGATGAATTTGTATTATCTCAAAATTTTCATAGAATACAAGCAACAGTATTAAAAGATGATCCTAGTGAAGAATTCTTAACAAAATTAGGATTTGAAAGTGAAGGAATTTTAAAACAATATGATGCCCTAAAGCGTGATTATAGAATGTGGGCGAGGATACAACTATGAGTGTAGTTTTTGGTATTGCTTCTGGAATAATGTCTATAGCCGGAGGTATAGCACAAAAAAAGGCTTATGAAAATGAAGCAGATGCTACTAGACAACAAGGTCAGCTTGCATTAGCCGAAGCCCAAAGAAATGCTGTTACAAAAGCAAAAGAGAATAATGCATTATTAAAAAAGAACGCATTAGCTTATATGAAAGCAGGTGTTTCTTTGGCAGGTTCTCCATTTCTTTCATTAACCGAACAGAAAAAAGAAAATACAAAAGAAGAACAATCATATTTAGATAGTGGATATGCTTATATGCAATTACAATATACCAAAGCTCAATCACTTGAAAATCAGGGAAGAGCAGCCATGATAAGTGGTATAGCACAAGGTACAGCAACAATAGGTACATCTTTAGCAGCAGCAGGTAAATAATTTTTGGAGATTTTATGGGTAATTATAATATTCAACCAGTAAAATATAAGTATGAACAATCTAGTTTACATGGTACACCCGGTGTTGATAAATCTGGAGCTATGCTGGCTAAAGGACTAGGACAAGCTTTTACTACATTACAAAATCATTTTCTTAAAGAAGAAGCGGTAACTAGAGAAATAGAAGCAAATAAGCAAGCTCAAAATATTGATAGTAAAGCAAGAGCAGGTATAGCTGAAAGACAAGCTGAAGCTAATGGTGATCCAACTATAGGAACTAGCGATTCTATGGATATTCAACGATCATTTTATGATACTTTTATTCAAGCTGAGATTGATAAAATTTCTAATAGAAAACTTAGACAACAAACTAAAAAAAACTTAATCGGGAAACGAGGTGCTATTTGGACAGGTGTCTCTAAA
>CALBXV010000423.1 GCA_937890045.1 uncultured archaeon | reverse complement strand
TATTGTAAATAATATGATCTAATTAACTGTGAGTTTGGAGCAATTTTAATTAGGGTATAATGAATATTTGCTAAATTCTCTCTAAATGCTAATTCTAAGTTAATTGGTGAATATGGTTGTTCTATTTTTCCTACTTCCACATTATAGGAAGTGACTCTTAGTCTATTTACTAATTCATCTAAATTCTTTGATTCAGCTAAATTTTCTAATTCTGGTCTAGATAGTAAACTTCCTTTTTTTGCATATGCTTTAACTACACTATAAGTTAAATCTGACATTGATGAATTAGACAGATTATTCACCTAAGATTGTCTTTATCACATGTTCTACTGATTTATCAAATGTTTTATCTATTTTTGTTTTTAATTTTTTATTATCAGAAGTCGCTTTAGCTAATATCTTTTGCGCCTCAGATTCAGCTTCTTTTTTAGCATTTTCTATAGTTTTTTGCCCTTCATCTTTCATTTCTTTAATTAGTTTTGCTTTTGCCTTTTCAGATTCCACTCTTGTTATATTCATTAACTCTCTTTTTTTATCTTCAATAGAATTTACATGTTTATCTATTGTTTCTTCGAATTCATTCAGAGCATCCATTACAATAGATAACTTCTTATCTTCATTTTTTTGTTCATTATTCAATTTTATAATATTTACTTAACTAATAAGATAATTAAGTTTTTATTATTATATTATATTAAATTAGTAAAGAGTAACTGTATTGAGTTTACAATGTCACGTGATTTATTAAAGGATATTAAAGGAAGTACCAGTAATCAATTACTTGGTAAAAGAATAGCGTTATGTGTATGTGGTAGCGTTGCTTCTATAAAATCTGTTGAATTAGCTAGAGAACTAATTCGGCATGGTGCTGAAGTTTATCCTATCATGTCAAAATCTGCTAAAAATATTATACATCCAAATATATTAAAATGGGCCACTGGTAATTCTCCAGTAACTAAATTAACTGGAAAAACTGAGCATATTCAACTTGCAGGTAATTGGGATAACAAAGTTGATCTTATAATTATTTATCCAGCAACAGCAAATACTATTGGTAAAATTGCTAGTGGAATTAATGATACACCAATTACCTCCATAGCAGTTACCGCTATGGGTTCTAACATTCCAATATTTATTGCACCTGCTATGCATCAACCAATGTATAATAATATTATTGTTAAAGAAAATATTAGTAAACTTATACAGTTAAAAGTTAAATTTCTTTTACCATATATAGAAGAAGATAAAGCTAAAATTATTCCAATTGATGAATTATTAGAACACGTTATTAATCAATTTAATAATAAAAAATTTCTAGATAAAAATATTATTATTACAGCTGGACCTACAATTGAATATATTGATCCTATTCGTATTATTTCAAATAAAAGTTCAGGTAAAACAGGATTAGAATTAGCAAAAGAAGCTAAAATGAGAGGTGCTAATGTTACATTAGTGTATGGTTATAATGTAAATGTAACTAATGAAAAATTTAAGAAAATTTCTGTTGACACTACCGAAAATTTACAATTAGTTCTTAGTGATTTAATCAAAACTTCTGGATGTGATATATTTATCTCTGCAGGCGCGCCAACTGATTATACTCCAAATGAAAAATATGAACAGAAAATTAAGACAAGAAACAATAATGAGTTATCTATAAAATTACGGACTACTCCTAAAGTTGTAAATATGATAAAACAAATTTCTAAAGATATATATCTTGTAGTATTTAAAGCTGAATATAATCTAAGTAAAAATAAATTAATTGATGAAGCAAAACTTCTAATGCAAGAATCACAAGCGGATTTAGTAGTAATTAACGATGTTGGAAAAAAAGGTCTTGGATTTCAATCAAATAAAAATAAAGTATATTTATATGATAAACATGGTCATATTAGTAATTTACCAATTATGAGTAAATATTCTATTGCCACAAAAATTCTAGATTATATCTTTAATAATACATAAATGAAGTAATGAAAGGTTTTAATAAACAATGTTGAAGTTATCAGAAATTATGGATTTGCTAGATGTAAGTGAAACTGATGCAATCAATGCAATTCTGAATTTGGTTTCCCCACCTCCACCCCCTGCAACTAAACAAAACTGGAATAGACAAACTACCTTTGGAAATGCAGCACCAGAGACTAAGGATTTATGGAGCAAACTGATTGATGCAGATTTCAGATGCAATAAGTGTAGCAGTCAGATGCGATTATCGTTTAATCATAAAAATGGTGATGCAACTGACCACCATGTAGATAATTTAGAGGTCATTTGTTTTTCTTGTAATCGCGCCGCATCCAAAAAAGGAACTAGGGATATAAACCAACATTTCAAACTTGCAATTTCAGCAATAGAACTTTGGAAAATTTCGAATACATTTCCATCCCTAGAAGAAATTAGAAAAAAAGCAAATGTTGAACAAATTGGTGGAGCAACTTATTTACTCAAATATATCAAAACAAATATATCAAAAAACGGTTGCTTGATAAAAAAATATAGAAGAAAGTTTATTATTATTTCAAGAATTTGTTACATAATATTTAATTAATATTTTTGTCTATTACTTACTAGTATGCCAGTAGCTTTTGTGTTAATAAATGCAGAATTAGATTCAGAAAAGTACATTATTGAACAATTAAACAAAATTGAATGTGTTACTAATGTAGATAGTGTATATGGCGTTTATGATCTAGTTGTTAAAATTGAAGCAAAAACAATGGAAGAAGTTAAAAATATTATCTCATATAATATTAGACGAATTAATCATGTTCGTTCAACATTAACTATGATTATTATTGAAAATTAGGAAAAACATTTGATTTTACATATTGGTATAGACGACACTGATTCAAAACAACATGGTTGTACTACATATATTAGTAGTTTAATAATAAAAAAATTATTACAACTTAAAGCAGAATTTATTGATTATCCGAACTTAATACGTTTAAATCCTAATGTTCCATGGAAAACTAAAGGTAATGCTGCTGTCGCTTTAAGATTTAAACATTCTTCTCCAAAAACAATTTTTAATATAATATGTAATATTGTTGAAAAAAACTCCGAATATATTGATGGATTTGCTAATCCTGGAATAATTATGTTAGTTGCTAATGAAATACCTGATAAAATTACCTTATTTTCAAAAACATGCATGTCTAAAATAGTTAAAGTTCATACTGCAATTAAATTACTTGATGATTATGATATCTGTTTTAAAAAATATGGTACTGGTCAAGGTTTAATAGGAGCACTTGCAGCTATTGGAAATACCTTGAATAATGATTATACTTATGAACTTTTATCTTATAGAAAAACAAAAAATTTGGGAACTGAGCGAAATATTTCTTCTTCATCAGTAATAAATATGGATAAAAAAATGCAGAAAAAAACTTTTAGTAATTATGATTATGATAATAACCGCATTCTTATTACTCCTAATAGTCCTGATCCAGTTTTTTGTGGAATTCGAGGAGAAAGTTGTGAATATGTATATTCAAGTTATAAAATGTTAGATATTAATGAATTACTTGATTCTTATGTAATATATAGAACAAATCAAGGTACTAATGCACATCTATTTAATGAATTTAATAAAAATAACATTCATCAGCATTCATGTGGATTTTTTTCTGGGTCTATAATTTCTAAACCTAAAATATTTTCTGGTGGGCATATATATTTTTTAATCGAAAAAAATAATATTAAACTGAATTGTGTAGTTTATCAACAAGCTCAAAATCTACGTAAAATTTCTTTAAATTTAGAAATTGGTGATTATATAAAAATTGGTGGAGCTATACGGTCTAAAAAACGTGATTTAATACATACAGTAAATATTGAATATATAGAAATTTTAAAATTAAAGGATTGCATCTTCTTATCAAATCCATTTTGCACTTCCTGTCAAAAAAGATTGAAATCTCAAGGTAAAAATCAACCATTTCGTTGCGTTCATTGTAAAATTGTATACCCTAAAGCTATTAAAATTATAGAAAAAATTAATCGAAATATTATAAATAAACTTTATTTACCCCCTCTCGGTTCTCAACGACATTTAACTAAACCATTACATAGATATGGATTAGAAAAACAGTTTTATAATAATACTATTTGTAAAAACTGGAATATTTTTTAATTTATTAAATAATAGCGGGGAGTGGATTTGAACTTACAGCTCGTAATTAATATAATTATCGAGACACCGTTCTGCGGGTATCTCAAAATCTAATTATCTCAGATTCTTATGAGCCCGCCGGGATAAACCTGGCTTCCCCACCCCGCTATTTAGATATTATATATTACTGTTTTTAAAATATTCTGTTTTAGTTTTTTAAAATATTATTTTTTGGTCTTTTTTGCATCATTTTTTTTTATTTTTTTCTTTTTGTCTTCTGCTTTTCTCTTTTGTTCTTTTATTTTTTTCTTTTTGTCTTCTGCTTTTCTCTTTTGCTCCTTTACTTTTTCCGCCTTTTTCTTTAGTTTGGCTTTTTTTAATTCAGCTATTTCTATTTTTTTTCTTTCTTCTTCTTCTTTTTCTATTCTTTCTAATTCTAATTTTTTTAATTCTGCAGCTTCTTTTTTCTTTTTATCCGATTCAATTTGTTTTATTAATTCTATAGCAATTTGATCTGTTTTCCAATTTAAAGTTTTTAGTAATGTATTTTTTTCTATAGCATTCATATTATTCCCACAAGATGGGCATTTAAAGAACTGGTCTAATGCTTCTTGAAAAGTTATAGTTTCACACGTTGGATTATCACATTTATAAAAATCGTTTGAGCTGTAATATTCAATTTTTTGACGTAATTTTTTTAATGTTTTTTCTTTCTGATTAGTTAAATAAATCTCTGAATGTTCAGTATCTGCTTTCCATTTGTATACAAACCAACCTCTGTTAAGATCACGAACTCTTATTCCAGTTATTAATGATCTACCAAACAAATCATATAATGCTTTTCTAACAATATTTACTTTTAATCCTGTACCGCCAGCTATTTCTTCATCTGTTGAATTTGGATTATTTAGTAAAGCCTTAGATATTTTTGTATATTCTTCTCCACCTATTAGATTACATAATCTAATAAATCCATCATCATAATCATATTCAACACTCATTTTTTAATTCCTGAACCTCTTTTTTATATCTCGATGGAATTATTTCTATTTTTCTCTTAGAAAACTCTTTTTTAAGCTCTTTACCACTAAATAATTTATCAAGAAATATTGCTAAAGCTGATATTTCTGAATGGGGTTGATTTCCAATTGCAATATTATAGTCACTTAAATAATAAATTTCTCCAGGCACTTTTCTACTCCCTATTATTAGTAAAATATCTTTATTTAATTTTCTTATCTTACCAATTATATTAGAAATATTTAATCCATACATTGTTAACTGTATTACTATTCCCCCATTTTTTTTCCAGTTTTTTATTATTTGCCTCCAATTTTTTATTATTTTAACATTTAATTCCCCTCCAAAACGCTTTGTTACATCATCTATGCTGTTTTTTACTTTTTGTTCAGTTTCAACATATAAGATTTCACTTGCTCCAAAAGCTCTTGCCACTAATCCAACA
>CALBXV010000422.1 GCA_937890045.1 uncultured archaeon | reverse complement strand
GGCATCAAATTTATTTTTTGTATTTTTCATAAAGATTCTTTTAACATGCGTGAGTCAGAATACAAATCCATTAATTCATCTTCCCGTGTATTTGTTCATCAAGCTCTTCTTCTGTAACGGCTTCATTCGGATCAATCGCTTTAAGACGTCTAGTCAAGTAACGGACTTTCCATTTTTCGTGGAATATATCTTGTTCTAAACGCATTATTTTTTTATTCCCTTCCAGCAATCTTTCAGAATTCAGCGTTAAGTATTTAATGGCTTCTTTTAATTCGGTTATGCTTTTTGCCATTTCTTTTGCGGTCAGCTTCATTATTATCCTCCTTTAATATGTGTTTGTAATCGTGGAGTATATTTTTCATTTTATTCTCCAATTCCTCTTCCGTATTTTCGTCTAAACTTTTATTTAAGTTCATTCGCTTCTCTACGTAATAGCCAGCAACTTTGCCTCTAGCGATTTCAGATTGTAAAGCTATACCATACATCTTATTTTCCTCCGCTTTTATTCCTAAATGTTGTAGTCGTCCCATATGCTTGTCAGGATCAATATTATTTTTTCTCCTAAAGTCATCTTTTAAATCTCCAATATATTTAACTACGTGCGGACATATTTTAGGATTTAGATTTTCGTAAGCACGTTGATACGCACTATCGGGACTATAACCCGCTTTCACGGCACACTCGGTATTACTTAATCCTCCCTCTCCAAAACTATTTTCTACGTGAAGCCTAGCAAACTCTTTTTGCATATTTGTTAAGGGTCTACTTACACTTACCTCATTTTTCATTTGCTTCCTCTTTTTTTAACATTTTCATAACTTTATAAACATTAGCTTTACTGAACCCGTCTTTATTAGGATCGATAATATCTTTCGCTTCTTTACCAGCGTCTAATTCCTCTTTAATTTTACGTTGGGTTTTTGTAAGCAGCGGGTGTTTTTTCCATTCCATAGTTCGTTTATCAACTGACATAACGAATGGCTTCTGCCAACCGATATGGACTTCACGCCATTTGTGAGCTTTAAATTTAATTTGTGTAAAATAATCTTCGTCTAAATCTAGAAGTTCTTCATCTGGTGGTAATGACAACTGAACGTTTAGATTTAAATTAGCTTCTTTCAATCCTGATCCTGAAGCTTTTGATCCCTCATTTGTAGAGTGATGTAAGAAATTAACTGTATATCCCCTGGCACGCATTTGAGCCAACCAGCTAACAAACGGGATCCATGGAACAGAATCTTTTTCATCAAACATTCCCATTAACATACGAATATTATCTATATAAATAATTGGTTTAACTCCTGTACGCTTGAATAATGCCTCCGCCGACAGTTCAACTTTTTTTCTGCCGTCCTCGTGAATTAACTTCGTAAAGTTCTCATTCGGTTGTTCTCTTAAAACCGCAATTTCAAAGTTATTAAGATCATAAATTTTTTTATCCCTGTCTCGCTCAATCATAGTAGAGATCCGTTCTTGTAATTGTGTTGCTGACATTTCTCCCTCTACATAAAGAACAGGCGGTGGAATTTTTATTTCTTTGTTAAATTTAAAATGCATAAAATCAAATCCTTGACTTTCATTCCAAGCTTTCTCAACACAAAATAAAGTTTTACCTTCGCCAGCTTTACCGAACCACTGAACTAATTGCTCTGTACTAGACAACGGGTATAGATAATAAATTATAGGCGGATAGCTTCGCTCTATGAATTCTCCTAACCCGAATGTCACGAGCGGTGTTAAATCGTCATTAGGCGAGTCTTTACGTGCCTTTATAGCGTCAATACAAGGAAGATTAACTTTTAAAAAAGTTGATAATTCCTTTACTCCATAAACACTTTTTCCAGCTTTAAAGTTTTCATATTGTCTCTGAACTTTCTCCACGGCTCGTGGAACTTCATAGTTAATTTTATCTGCAAGCACTTCAATAAATTTTTCAGCTTCCTCTACGGGCCAATCCGTCTCTCTTGCTAACGTTCCTCCAAGTCTTAAAAATAATTCATCTCTAGTTCCTTTATTTTCGTAGTGTCGTTTTATTATGGACCACACATTAATTTTTTTAACTACGTTAAGTAAATCTTTGAACTCAATTTCTGTCGGCTTTACGTTGTTGATCTGCTTTCCGTCCCCGCACAACCAGCTTTGAGTGTTAGTTAGAACTTCAACAACCATTTTTCCGTCTTTATCTTTAAATGATTTGGTTTTTTTATTTCCGTTAACTTTGTAAATTTTTTGTCGTATGGAATCGCCTCTAGTCACTGTAAGCGTAGGGGGCAGTTCGGGCATAAAATCTGAACATTCATCAGCGTCTCCGTCCACTGCTATAACTCCTGCCGCCTCATGATTTATTCCTATACGTGTGGCTTCTAATAATTCCTTATCTGAATATTCAATGTATTGATTTGTAATCGGGTCTTTTTTCCAATGCCATTCAGTTTTTCCATTTGCATAGAATTTTTTATTAATTGGTTTTTTAGTTTTAGATGAAAGTGGGATTAAGTAACATCTTAACCCCAACTCCACGAATTTATTAAGCTCTATTTTATTCATCTTTTTTAACGTGATTAAAAAAGAATAGAGTAGGCTTGGCCACTTGTGGCTTATCTTCAATGAAATCGTCGTAATTACATTCGTCAATTCCGATTATCTCATTTATGTAATATTCGTCGTCGATTCCGCCGTGAGAACCACTTGTAAACAAATCTGATTGTTTAGGCTCTTTCTTCGGTGTAACGTTTTTTAACTTCTTCATTTAATACCTCTTAAAAGGAAGCCGCTCAGTAGGCAAACCGAACGGCTTCACGGTTATTTTTTCAGTATTAATGAATGGGCTTGTTATAACACGAGCGTGTTATTTTTCAATTAATACTGTGCCTGTAAGTTTCGTGATTAATGATTAATGATTAATGATTAATGGTTCGTCGTTCGTGGTTCGCTAATTATTTTAATTCGTTCAGGTTCGAATAGATTTATTTATAGATTCATTTTTATATTAATTTAAAAATTTGGCAAGTGTTTTGAAGTGATACTTCACTGAGTCAGAATGACTCATGCGCCGTGGATAGTGGCTTAAACACTTGCGTTCACGGACCAAGGGCCTTTGATCATCAGTGATAAAACCCGCCCTTATTGATGTTGAAATGAAGTCTACTCTACTACCCTTTATATGCGTGAGACTATGAGACTAATAATAATATAATAGAATTCTCATAGTCTCATAAGCGTATAGAAGAGAGTAGGAGACCGCCTCTGGTTTGCTTTTACTTTAATAAGAAATAATAGGTTTTTTTTAGATTATCATAATATTCGGAATGTCTATAATTCTTAAAAAAATATGTGAAATAATTTCTACAAGTATTTGCAAACAAATCAATAAAATATTCTTTGCCCATCTTTTTGGCATAATATTTTTTATACTTAATCAATTCCTCTTTGCTGTACACTTTTCCGCCGTCTCCAAATTTACATATTTCATGTGTAAAGTTTGCTGTAGGATCGTAAAGACTTTTTAGATTGTATAATTTTGTTTTCATAAAATTTCCAATAAGTAAATCGTCAAATACTTTGTATTTACAGGCTGTTAATAAACTATTCTTTGGTACTTCAAAGGAAATTCCTTTGTTTTTTGGACCATTGAATTTAAGATTAAATTCTTTTCCTCCTACAATAAAAGAGATAAAACCTACCTTTTCTTTAAAAGATAAAAATTTACTAAAATAATCTTCAATAATTTTTTTATCAAAAGTGTTAAGCTCGTCTTTCCAATTATCTCCGAATATCTCGGGTGACTTAATTTCCAATTTTTTCCTTTTTAAATCAAGTGGAATAAAATCATTATCTTTCTCACAATTAATGTATGAAAATGGCTTAATATAGACATGTTCTTTATCAATATCTTCAGAATGAATTGGATATAGATATTCATTTGCCCATATAGAATCTGCACGTTGATATTCATGAAAAATACTTGAGGGAACAATATATTTTGCTCCAACAACATTTGCAATCATTGAAAGATATTCTCCAGCAGAAAACTTTTCTGCAAGCGCAGGTTTAATAAAATTATTGTTCTCATCAAAAAAATGAAGCATGTCTGCTTCAATAGTACATATACTGAGAAGAAATTTTCTTTTAAATTTTGAAACCGTTTTTTTTATAAATCTAGAAGAATAAGGACCAGCATCGTTTAAATTAATGAAAACATCATTATTAACTC
>CALBXV010000421.1 GCA_937890045.1 uncultured archaeon | reverse complement strand
GTCAATTTAAAGTATCATCGGCTGGAGCATTAACTGCAACATCGGCAACAATCTCAGGAGATATAAGTGCTAATACTGGATACTTTCTTGATGTGATAGCAGGGGGCGGTATAGTAGAACCCGTAAGTGGTAGAAAGGCAGTAGAGTCTTGGTATGATACAGATACATCTACCACACAAGAAATATTAACGAATAGTAGTAATTTAGGGGAATGGGGAAGTTATACTGTAGCTTTCTCAGGGACACAGCATTCAAATGTCCCATCATCTATCACCGCTTTAATATTAGATGCATACGCGACAGGAAGCTCTACTAAGATAAGTACTGCACTCACGGATTGGGTAGGTGAAGCGTCAGAACTACCATACCCAGACTTCTCAAAAGGAATTCGACCACAAAGTGCTGCTAACGATTTTACAGATTATAGACAACAAAGTAGAATGGGTGGTACAGATGGTAGTAATTCGTTTACACATCCAGTATGTGCATTTTTTAGAGGAACTAATTCATCTCCAAGAGCTTGGATGCTTGCTAGTGAATATTCAGCAGGTGCTTCCGAACAACAAGATTTAACTATGACTATTACATCACCTACTTTAGATTTGAGCCCACATAAAGATTTACCAATAAATTTTCAAATGGGGGTTAAATTATTGGGTACTTTTGTTGATTTTGGAGATCAATATGCGACCATAACAGTTGCTTTACTTCGTGCATCCGATGATGCAGTTATGCATACACAAACTATAGCCATTCCAGACGGATCCCCGTCCAATACTTATTTAGCTTGGCATGATATTACATTTGGAGATATTATGACGACTTTGGGTAATAATGATTGCAAAGTTAAAATAACATTCACCGGGGCAGAAAAAAGCGGTGGTGGTGAAGATACGGAAATTTATGGATTCATGGTCACGGAGATGAGATTTAAAAAACGTAGTGAATTTATGTCTGGTATAGAATGCCAGGATATTTCAATCCTACAGCAAGCAAGTTTCCTAGAACCAACCGGATATAAGGATCCAGTAACAGTTGAACTTAAAGATATTAATACATCTGGAACCGATGCTTCTAATTATAAATTTCTAATCGATTTAGATAGTAGTGTAGAAATGAAAATACAGGGAGCAGTTGAAGCAACAGCAAACATAACAGCCTATTCCTCAGATGAAAGATTAAAAGAAAATATAATTCCAATAACAAACTCAATAGAAAAAGTTAAAAAGATACGAGGAGTAACGTTTGATTGGACAGATGAATCCAAAGAATTAGGATTTATATCAGATAATAAACATGAACATGGTTTAATAGCCCAAGATGTAGAAGTAATAATACCTGATGCTGTAGCCCCCGCCCCATTTAATAATGAATATAAAACAGTTAGATATGAGAGATTAATCCCTCTATTATTTTCAGCAATACAAGAACAACAAAAACAAATAGATGATTTAAAAGAACAACTTAAACGGTTATAGCCCAAAATGAAAATAAAAATCCCAAATTGGATAACTAAACTTATACCTAAAAATCTATTACCAGCAAGTGGTGAGATTAGTATAGGGATGATACAATATGAAAAAATTAGTGTTCCAAAAGGTACGGTAAGTACATCTAATGTAAATACTACTGCAAACGCCGATTTTGTTACATTATCTGCAGATTTTTCGGTCAATGCTAATTTAGACTCAGATGGTGGAGGCATTGGTTCAGGTACTACATCTAGAGTCAATTTATTGGCCGCCCCATATGGATTAAATGAATTTTATGGGTATAGATATGGGAGCTGTTTATTAATTGGTACAAAAATATTGATGTATGATGGAACAGAAAAGAA
Source organism: uncultured archaeon (assembly GCA_937890045.1). The sequence continues at coordinate 200 of CALBXV010000421.1, read as the reverse complement.
TATAGAAGATTTAGAAATCAATGATGAGTTATATTCACCAATATTACCAGGATTAGAAGAAGTATATCATGAGTATAAGTTAGATAGTTTGGATAATATACTTTTTGCTAAAGGCAAGGTTAAACGAGTAGTGTTTGATTTCGTTACAGAATATTATTCAATAAATAAAAAATATAATGCCACACCCACACACGCAATAT
>CALBXV010000420.1 GCA_937890045.1 uncultured archaeon | reverse complement strand
AAGAACTACAAGAGGTTATCAAAGAATTGCAACAAGATATAAAATCACTTGAACGTAGAAAGAGGGATAAATAGTTATGAATAGATCACAATTAATTATATGGGGTTTCAAATTGCTATGTGTATTTGGATTAACATTTGTACTTTGTGGGAATGTTGTTAATGCACAAGATAAACCTAAATCACCAATATCAACATTAAACGATGATAATTTTAAAAAGAAAATAGCAAAAGGATTTGTATTAATTAAATTTACAGCACCATATCAAATGAAAAAACTTGATGGAAAATTATTTGATGGAGTAAAAGGATTTGAAGGATGTGTTATTTATGAAGTTGATCATTCACAAGTTAAAAAAGTTGTTAAGAAACTTAGAATACGAAACTATCCATCAATTGCATTATTTCACGATGGAAAGAAGAAAGATGTATGGAAAGCAGATATGGATGGTGTTGTAGATGTAACTAATAAACATCTTAAAAAAGCAATATCTGATGCATTAGCTGGAGATGTTTTCTAATGCCAAACAGAAAAGCTAAAGATAGAAAAATTAGAAGGAAACGACTTAACGAAAAGTGGAAAAAAGAAGGTAGAACTGCAGTTCAACACAAAAAGTGGTTGGCTAAAGAGAAAGAAAAAGGTACACAATTACCCGTATATGGTAGATAATAATGATAAAACTTAAATCGTTACTCGTAGAAAGAATTGATTATCACGAAATTGCTACACAATTAGTAAAAGATTACGGGCTCCGTTCTAAAGTAAAATTTGGTAAAGTAAAAGGTAAAAATAAAGCAGATTACGATTGGGTACACGATGTAATCAATTTAAGAAAAAGTTATCCTTCAGTAAAAGAATTTATAATTACAGTATTACATGAAATAGATCACGCAATTGATAGAAAAACAATGGGATGGAAAAAATACGAAAAGGAATATACTCAAGCTGGACAAGACGCAGAAGATAAAGGTCGTGATTTCCACGATGATAGTGCATTTGAAGAAAAAGCAGAGAAATGGGCACGAAAAGAATACAGTAGAAAATGGAGCCAAAAATTTAAGTAGTTTTGAGAATAAAGGTTATATTTATTAATAAGGTTATTTTATGAAACCACGTTCAGCAAAGAACAAAGGAAAAAGACTTCAAAATAAAGTTCGAGATATAATTCTTGAAAAATTCGATAAATTAGAACCCGATGATGTGCGTTCTATTACAATGGGGGACGCCGGAGAAGATATTCTATTATCTCCTGCAGCCCGTAGATTATTTCCATTTAGTGTAGAATGTAAAGCACAAGAATCTCTTAGTATTTGGTCTGCATTAGAACAAGCAGAAAGTAATGCTGGAAAACATATACCATTATTGGTATTCAAAAGAAATCGTTCTAAAACTTATGCAGTTTTAGAATTTAAGGAGTTATTAAAGTTATTAGATGAATCATAATAAACTTATTAATTTATTAAATAGAGTTATCGGTAATAGTGGTAGAAAACTTAAAAAACCAAGTGAGTATATGTACTGGTCTCCATTTATATCACATCATAAACCAAAACTACAAATAAACATAAAAACACAAAAGTGGCATTGTTGGGTTTCTAATGCAGGTGGTCATAATTTATTTCAATTATTCAAAAAAGTAAATGCCACAAACGATCAATTTACAGAATTACGTGGTATAGTAGATGAAACTTCGTATGGGTATGAAAGTAAGGAAGTAAGGAAAAAAGGAAAGGTAGAATTACCAAAGGAGTTTTTATCTTTGGTATACAAACATCCATCACCCGTCTATAAAAATGCAATGATGTATTTACAAAGACGAGGAATTACATACGAGGATATATTAAAATATAATATTGGTTATTGTGACCAAGGACTCTATACAAATAGAGTTATTATTCCATCGTATAGTGAAGATGGACAGTTAAATTTTTTTGTAGGTAGAGATATATTTCAGAGTAAAATGAAATATAGAAATTCACCGACATCGAAAGATGTTGTTGGATTTGAGTTATTTATAAATTGGGATGAACCGATAGTTTTATGTGAAGGCCCATTTGATGCAATTGCAATTAAACGAAATGCCATCCCTTTATTTGGAAAAACAATATTATCAAATCTCAGACGGAAAATTATTGAGAAAAAAGTAAAACAGGTATATATATCTTTAGATAGAGACGCTATATTAGATTCTCTAAAAATGGTTGAAGAATTTATGAAAAATGATATTGATGTATATTTTGTGAATTTACCCGAAAAAGACCCATCAGACTTGGGATTTGAAAATGTTATTCCATTATTAAAAGAAACAGAGAAAATGAAATTTTCAGACTTAATGAGATACAAATTAAATGGTAAAGTAAAGAAGAGTATTAATATATGACGAATGTTTTAAAAGTTCCATTTCGTAAACTTAAACACATTCACCACATATCGGATATCCAAATCCGAAATCTTAAACGACATAAAGAATATGAAGAAGTCTTTAATCGTTTATACGAAAAGGTTAAAGAAAATCCAGAGAATGCCGTAGCATATATTGGTGGTGATATTGCCCATTCTAAAACAGAAATGTCCCCAGAATTGATTGATCAATTGTCAAGGTTATTTAAGAATTTATCTGATATAGTTCCTACTATAATTATTACTGGCAATCACGATTGTAATTTGAATAATTTAAGTCGTTTAGATTGTTTAACACCAATCGTAGAAAATCTTAATCATCCCAATTTACATTATTTGAAAAATACAGGTGTGTATAAATGTGCTGATGTATCATTTGTAGTATGGGACGTTTGGGATAATCAAAAGGATTACCCATTAGCAAAAGATGTAGAAGGTAAGACAAAAATTGTATTATTTCACGGAACGGTAGACCAATCAAAAACTGATTTAGGATTTAGATTACCATCAAAAGTAAAGATTGCTAAGTTTAGAGGTTATGATTTAGGACTATTGGGTGATATACACAAACGACAACACCTGAATAAAAAAGAAACCATTTCTTATTGTGGTTCATTAGTTCAACAGAATCACGGAGAAGGATTAGATCACGGTTATCTACTATGGGATGTCCCAAAACGAAAATCTACTTATATTCCAATTCATAATGATTATGGTTATTATACATTAGATATTGATGAAGGTATAGTTCCTGATGTGGATGATATGCCACAAAAGGCCAGGTTAAGAGTAAGGGTATCCAACACCGACTCAGTACAGCTAAAGAGAGCCTTGACCAAAATACAGACAACATATGGTATTAAGGAGATAGTAGTAAATAGAACGGACAGATTGACAGAGAGAGTCCGTGATGGTCAGTTGGTAGATGTTGGTGATATGACCAATCCTGATTATCAGTATGATTTAATAGAAGATTATTTAAAACGGAATCATAGTCTTGTAGAAGATGAGATTTTATTAAAGATAAAAGATGTAAATGAAGAATTAAATAATCAATTACCAGTAGAAGAAATTTCTCGGAATGTATTTTGGAAGTTAAAGAAATTTGAGTTTTCAAATATGTTCAGTTATGGTGATGATAATGTAGTAGATTTTACACAATTGAATGGAATAATTGGATTATTTGCACCGAACGCCAGTGGTAAGTCAGCATTATTAGATTCTCTTTCATTTGCCTTATTTGATACATCAGCTCGAACATATAAGGCAGAAAGAATATTGAATAATAAGAAAGGTTCTTTTCATTGTAAGGTAGGTTTTGAGATAAATGAAACTGAATATTATATTGAGAGAAAAGGTAAAAGATTAAAGAATGGTCATGTAAAAGTTGATGTAGATTTTTGGATGATTGATGATAGTAATGATAAAGTTTCTTTAAATGGGGACCAACGAAGAACTACAAATGCGAATATTCGTAGAGTTATTGGTTCTTATGAGGACTTTGTTTTAACGGCATTATCTTTACAGAACAATTCTACAGTATTTATTGATAAAACTCAAAAAGAAAGAAAAGATTTATTAGCTCAGTTTATGGGAATGGGAATTTTTGACCAACTTTATACATTAGCACACGAAGAAATATCTGATATTTCGGCCATATTAAAAGATTTCAGAAAAACAGATTATGATGTGGATTTGGCAGATATAGAAAAAAATGATACTCAATATAAAGTAGTTCAGAAAGATTTAAGAAGTCAAAAGAAAACATTAACAACAAAAAAGAGAGAGTTTTCAAATCAAGTACTTAATTTAACTAAAAAGTTACGACCAGTAGATGAATCTATTCTTGACATTGAAAAATTAAGTAAAGATAAAATAGGTTATGAAGATTTACTTGAATCAATGGATATACGATTAGGTTCAGTAGGTGCAACCAAAGAAGAAAATAAATCTAAAATTGTTGAGTTAAAACATCGAATTAAAGATTATGTTGATAAAGATATTAATAAAAAATATCTTGATTTAATAACTTTAGAAGATGACAAAAAAGAATTAAGAATTGAAATAGATAAACTTAAAATTGATGTTCGTAATAAATTAGATAAAATAGAAAAACTTGGTATTTTAGAATGGGATGAAGATTGTGAATTTTGTATGAGCAATCCTTTTACATTAGATGCAATCGCAACTAATGAGAAGTTAGATGAAGATAAAAAGATGGCCGGTGAATACGTTTCTAATTTAGATTATCTTGATTTACAAATTGAAGATATGGGAAATATTCATGATACTAAAGTTGATTTTGACAGGTCAATGGAAGCATTAAAAAATATTGATATAAGTCAAAATAAATTAGAATCAGAAGAAGTTTTATTAAAAGAAAGAAAGAAAAATACACTTCATCAGATTACAGTTACAGAAGAAAGAATTGAGAAATATCACGAAAGTAAAAATGATATTGTTTATAATAAACAAGTAGAAGAAGAAATTGATAATCTTAAAAATTCTGTAGATGATTTAGATTATCAAGTTGAAACGATAGATAATAAGATACAAGTTATTCATGGTGAAATACAAATTAATAGAACTAAGAAGAAAACTATTATGGAAACTATGAATAAAGTAGAAGATTTAGAAACTAAATATGAAGCGTATGAATATTATATGGATGCCGTTAAACGAGATGGTGTACCATATGAACTTATAGAAAAAGCACTTCCTACTATTGAGGGTGAAGTAAATGATATTCTTGCACAAATGGTAGATTTTGGTATTGTATTAGAAATGGATGGTAAGAACATCAATACCTATCTTGCTTATGATGAAGATAATGTATGGCCTCTTGAATTGAGTAGTGGTATGGAACGATTTATATCAAGTCTTGCAATGAGAGTTGGTTTAATCAATGTCTGTAATTTACCACGTGCTAATTTCTTAGCTATTGATGAGGGATTTGGTAATATGGATTCAGATAACCTTAATTCTGTTTATATGTTATTTCAATACTTAAAAACTCAATTCCAATTTGCATTTATTGTATCTCATATTGAATCCATGAGAGATACAGTTGATTCATTACTTGAAATTACTAAGATTAAAGGTTTTAGTAATATTTCTTTACCTTCTAAGTTTAGTTAGAGAGCAATTTATCAGATTTTAATAGATTTTCTCGCCACGGCAACATTTGTAAATTAGAAATGTCCCCGATAATATATGGGGATATTTTTTTGCGCCAACCACGTGCTATTGGGATAATATGATCTAATTCCCATTTATATTTTCCTCTTTTTTCGTGATTGGGTAGAATAGTTATATCTTGTTTTTTTGTTAAGCTTGTCACTTTCGAATAATATTTTCCTTTTAAATAATCAACATACCATTTATTTGTTTCTTTCCAAAAGGTTTGATTTAAATCCCAAATACTTTTTTCTTTTCCAGTTATAAATTCACTAATCCACCAATTGTATTGAGTTGGAGATTTACGATGTCCACATAAATATTCAACTATTTTTCTTTTTCTACGCCGATTCATTTGACCTTAAAACATTTCGTTTATTTGGGTT
>CALBXV010000419.1 GCA_937890045.1 uncultured archaeon | reverse complement strand
ATGCAGAAGCAATGTCTGCATTTGGTAACGCAATATCGTCTATGCCAGAAAAAATAGAAGGTACTAGAGGTGGTGGATTATTTGGAGCAATGGCATCTATTTTTAAAGGCGGCATAAAAATGCCATGGGATCAAGTAAGAGAATTTGCTAAAGCCGATTTAGGTGATACTGCTAATATACAAAAGAATGCAGAAGCAATGTCTGCATTTGGTAACGCAATATCGTCTATGCCAGAAAAAATTGAGGGTACTAGGGGCGGCGGATTACTTGGATTTGTTGCTGGTCTTTTTACTGGCAACGTAAAAATGCCTTGGGATCAAGTAAAAGCTTTTGCCGAAGCCGATTTAGGTGATTCTGAAAAATTAAAGAAAAATGCAGAAGCAATGTCTGCATTTGGCAAAGCAATGAATAATATGCCAGAAAAAATAGAAGGTACTAGAGGTGGTGGATTATTTGGCCTTGTTGCCGGCCTTTTTGCCGGCGGAGTAAAAATGCCATGGGATCAAGTAAAAGATTTTGCTAACGCCGAGTTGGGTACTACTGCTAATATACAAAAGAATGCAGAAACAATGGCGGCATTTGGTACTGCAATGTCATCCATGCCAGCGAAAGTAGAAAGTACTAAAGGTAGTGGATTATTTGGATTTGTTGCTGGTCTTTTTGTTGGTGGCGTAAAAATGCCATGGGATCAAGTAAAAGATTTTGCTAAAGCCGATTTAGGTGATACTGCTAATATACAAAAGAATGCAGAAGCAATGTCTGCATTTGGTAACGCAATATCGTCTATGCCAGAAAAAATTGAGGGTACTAGGGGCGGCGGATTACTTGGATTTGTTGCTGGTCTTTTTACTGGCAACGTAAAAATGCCTTGGGATCAAGTAAAAGCTTTTGCCGAAGCCGATTTAGGTGATTCTGAAAAATTAAAGAAAAATGCAGAAGGAATGTCTGCATTTGGCAAAGCAATGTCATCTATGCCGGAAAATATCCAAGAAGGGGCAATTAGCGCAATATTTAAATCTGTTTTTAAAGTATTTGGCGGAGAGACAGAAAATCCATGGGACAAAGTAAAGAAATTTGGTGATACAAAAATAGATGCACAAGGTGTTAAAGATAATGCATCTGCATTAAAAGCATTTGCCGAGGCACTAAAAGATTTTCCAGATATACCGATAGACAAAATTGGCGGAATGCTAGGGAAATTTACAGGTTGGTTTACAGGTAAAGAAACATATCCATGGGACATTTTACGAATATTTGGTGAAGCACAAATACCTCTTGCAGGTGTAACTGCTAACGCAGCTTCTTTGCATGAATTTTCGCAAGCTATCGCGGCACTTCCAACTGGCATGGTTGAAAAAATGGAAGCTATTGGCAAAGGCTTACAAGCAATGCAAAAGAGTGTAAGATCTGGTTCTGTTAGTGGCACTAGTGCATTCAGCGGCCGCGGCAGAAGTGCAAGGAATGCAAGTTCAACTACGCCAGAAGCATCTGGATCTGCCTGGGTGTCCACAGCAGAAGAAATTGAAAACTTGAGTGTGAACGCTGATATATTAACTTCAGCAAACAATAGAGAACAACTGCTAGGCGACATAAAACTAATATTAGATGAAGTAAAGACTACAGCAAATAAAACTAGAGAAGAATCTAAACAATTTCATAGAAAATTAATAACTGCTACAAAAAACAATAGTGAATTTGTTGACAGTTAACACCCTTTCGCTCTTGACAAAACGATAAATATAATAGTATAATATAACTCTACTAATGGTGAATTAATGAGCTGGCGAAAACATTTTACAGTATATGATCAAGCAAACTATCGAGGAAATGCCGATGGCAACATGGGCGCATTTAATAATAAATATTCTTCATGGTTGCCAGAAGTATATACTGGACCCCCTAATCGTTTAGAACGATACATGCAATATGATCAGATGGATCAAGATAGTGAAGTTAACGCAGCTCTTGATATTATTGCTGAATTTTGTACACAAACAGATTCAGCAACAGAATTACCATATGAAATACATTATAAAAGTGAAGCAACAGAAACTGAAATAAAACTATTACAAAGTGCATTAAAACAATGGTGCAATGTAAATGATATGGACAGACGCACGTGGCGTATAGTGCGTAGTGTATTAAAATATGGTGATCAGTTCTTTATTAGAGACCCGGAAACATGGAAATTATATTGGATTGATCCTTCTAAAGTAGAAAAAGTTGTTGTTAACGAAGGTGAAGGTAAAAAAGCAGAAGAATATCATATTAAAGATTTAGATTTAAATATGCAATCTATTGTTGCAAGTAATATGTTTTCCGGACGTGATTACTCAAGTAGAGCAAATCCTGCTATTCCGACTATTAGGGGCGGCGATGCTTCTGCTGTAGTTGGAAGCCAAGAAGGCTTTGGATTAGGGTCAAGTGCTGGTTTTTCAACGGCTGTCCCAGTAGCCGCAGAACATATTATACATTTAAGTTTAAGCGAAGGCTTAGATAATGCGTGGCCATTTGGTACAAGTATATTAGAACCCATATACAAAATCTTTAAGCAAAAAGAAATGCTCGAAGATGCTATTTTAATTTATCGTGTGCAACGTGCTCCAGAACGCAGAGTATTTTACATCGACGTAGGTGATATGCCACGTACCAGAGCAATGGCATTTATTGAGCAAGTTAAAAACGAAATACATCAAAAACGTATTCCTAATAAAACAGGTGGTGGCGCAAACATTATGGATGCCGCATATAATCCACTGTCAATGATTGAGGATTACTTCTTTGCTCAAACTGCTGAAGGTAGAGGATCTAAAGTAGAAACACTACCAGGTGGTGAAAACTTGGGACAAATTGATGATTTAAAATACTTTAATAATAAACTGCTACGCGGATTGCGTGTTCCTAGTTCATATTTGCCAACAGGACCAGAAGATGGTACTGCTGTTTATAGTGACGGACGAGTAGGCACCGCATTTATTCAAGAATTCCGCTTTACAAACTACTGCCAACGTTTACAACAATTACTAGCACCATGGTTAGATCATGAATTTAAAATGTTTTGTAAGCATAGAGGCATTGAAGTTGAATCAAACTTATTTGAATTAATTTTTATTGAACCTCAAAACTTTGGCAAATATCGTCAAATAGAAGTTGATGCGGCACAAATGAATGTGTTCGGTCAAGCAATTGCAGTTCCATTTATGAGTAAACGCTATGCAATGAAACGTTATCTTGGTTGGACAGATGACGAAATTGTAGAAAACGAAAGAATGTTTATGGAAGAATCTGGGCAAGAACACCCAATGGCAACCACTGAACCTGGTATGATTGATGTAGGCGTTAGACCATCAGCACCAGAAGATTTAGCACCACCAACTGATATGGATATGGGTGGTGAAACAGATGCAATGCCTGAGCCAGGAATGGAATCACCAATTAGTGGCGCAGAAAATGCACCTGCTGGTGGTGCACCCGCTCCTTTAACTCCAGTGTGATAAATAAACATATGAGAGCACGTGATTTTTTATTAATTGAAGGTTATTATGATGTCGAAAAAGACAAGCATAATGTCGCATTGATTGATGACACACGCCGGCCTCGATTTACATTAGAACATCTTAATACTTTGCGTAAAGTTCGAGAATTTCGTAATTATGAAAAAATAAACCGTAAAGAACTATTAACAAAGGTTTATGCACCACCACCAGAAGAAGCTGGCCTTGGTGAAATGTAAAAATTGTATTAACATTGTATATAACGATTAAAACAAACGATTAAATATATTTTACTCTATTTTTGGCCAAAAACCTACCTTTATACCCACTTTTTAAGTAAGACATCTTAAATATTATTACAAACTCTTTCGCGGTTTGAAGAGGAGAATCGGATGTCAAAAGAAAAATTAGAACAGGTACTAGAGTACCTTATTAATAGTGAAGAAGAGAAGGCTCGTGACTTACTCCATACTGTATTTGTCGAAAAAGCTCGCTCGATTCATGAATCTTTAATTGAAGATGAAGATGAAGATATCGAAGAAGCATTAGAAGACACAGAAACAGAAGAGGACGAAGTTGAAGAGTCAGCCAAATCTGATTGGGAAGAAGAAATTACACAGGAAGACGATGAAATCGTACGACATAGGAATGAAATCAACCATGAAGAAGAAGTCGGTGAAGCCGACGACGATGGCGAAGATATAGATGATGCCGAAGCAGTAGATGATCTAGATGATATGGAAATTGGCGACGCCGAAGCACCGGAAGGTGAAGAAGAAGTCGAAGACCGAGTAGACGATCTAGAAGCCGCAGTAGAAGAACTCAAAGCAGAATTTGATAAGCTAATGGCAGGTGATGAAGACGTGCCAGGTGAAGACGAAATAGATATGGATATGGGCGATGACATGGAAATGGAAATTGCACCGGAAGAAGAAGCAGTCCGTTTTGAATCCGAAGAAGCAGACTCAGATGATGAAACTGAAGAGTTAGACGAAGCTGCAAGTTTGTCCGCAGTAAAAGCTGCAAGTGGTGGCGATGACGGTGATGCCAGCGCAAAAAGCACTATTTCAGGCGGAAACGTAAAAAGCGCAAACACTGACGGTGATCCTGTAGATTTTGCAGGCGGCGACGAAAAAGGCGGATCAGCAGATAAACCTGCTGAAGGCATGACAACAAATCAAGAAGCTAAATTATCAGCAGGCCCTAAAGCCGAATCTGGTGACAAGTCTGACAAAGGCGCAGGTAGCGTTGTAAAGGACATTAGGTAATATGGCAATGCAACCATTATTTGAACGCTTAACTCCTAATCAGGCTAGAGTAGCAGTTGAATCACGTGACCGTGAAGACGGTGTCGGCAAAGATCTTTATATGAAAGGGATCTTTATTCAAGGTGGTGTTAAAAATCAAAACGATCGTGTTTATCCCATTGATGAGATAGGTAAGGCCGTTGAAACGATTAACGAACGCTTACAAGAAGGACAAACAGTCCTCGGTGAAGCAGATCATCCTGAGGAATTAACTGTTAACCTAGATCGGGTTAGTCACATTATTAAGGATATGTGGATGGATGGACCTAATGGATATGGAAAATTAAAAATCATTCCAACTCCTATGGGGAACATTGTATCTACATTACTTGAAAGTGGAGCAAAACTAGGCGTTTCAAGTAGAGGTAGCGGTAACGTAAACGAAAGCGGGCAAGTGTCCGAGTTTGATATTGTTACCGTAGATATTGTTGCACAACCAAGCGCACCGGACGCATATCCAAAAGCAATACGCGAAAGTTTATGGAATATGCGTGGCGGTTATGGCATGTATAATTTAGCAGAAGCAATGGTTTATGATAAAAAAGCTCAAAAATATCTACAAGAAGGTATTTTGAAGTTTATTGAGGAATTGAACAAGAAGTAAAGGGAGAATATTATGGCCGAAGCACTTAAAGAATTACTCGAAAGCGATCTTTTAGATGAGAATACTAAGGCCAGTATTCAGTCAGCATGGGACGCAAATTTAACTGAAGCTCGAGATGCATTAGCAATTGAGTTAAGGGAAGAATTTGCAGACCGCTATGAAAACGACAAGAATCAACTTGTTGAAGCAATGGATAATATGTTGTCTGATGCTATCAAAACAGAAATTGCAGAGTTTGCAGATGACCGTAAGGGTTTAATTGGGGCTCGCGTTCAGTATAAACAGAACGTGAAGGAGCACACAAATGCCCTTTCTAATTTTGTAATGGAAACATTACGGAATGAAATCGTCGAACTCCGTGAAGATCGTAATAAGCAATTTGATAATTTTAATAAACTTGAGGGTTTTGTGCTAAAGCAACTCGCAAATGAAATTGCTGAGTTCAATGAAGATAAGAAGTCTCTCGCAGAGGCAAAAGTTAAGTTGATTGCAAGTGGTCGTCAAAAACTTGATGACGCAAAGCAGTCATTCATTAAACGTGCAGCTACAACAGTCGAAAAGGTTGTTGAAGATGTACTACGTAGTGAAATGACACAACTTAAAGAAGATATCAAAGCAGCCAGGGAAAATAACTTTGGACGCAAGATTTTTGAATCTTTTGCAACTGAATATATGACTTCGTATCTTGCAGAAGGCACAGAAGTTCGCAAGCTCAATAGCAATATTGAGGAACAAGATAAGAATATTGCCTCCCTTACAGAAGCAAAGGATAACGCAGAAATTGAAGTTAAGAAACTTAACGACAAAATCAACCGTGATAAAATCATGGGTGAACTGCTTACACCTTTAGCAAAGAGTAAGAGAGGTATTATGGAAGAGTTACTAGAAAGTGTTCAAACAAAGAACCTGAAAGGTAGTTTCCAAAAATACTTACCAGCAGTTTTAAATGAAACTGTACGTAAGGATGAAACTTCTAAGGTAGCACTCACCGAACGAACTGGTGATAAAGTAGCACCTAAAGAAGAGACACAACAAGATGCAAATAGTGGAAACATTATCCATCTAAAAAAATTAGCAGGTATAAAATAAGGAGTATTTACAATGGCAGAAAACCTAACAGAGAGTCAAAACTGGGGAGCCACTAAAGAAGCTCTAATGGAAGGACTGGATGGTCAGCGCAAGCAGACTATGAATGTCATCCTAGAGAACACAAAGTCATACCTTGCAGAGGCCGCTACTGCTGGCGCAACACAGGCCGGTAATGTAGCTGCTCTAAACAAGGTAATTCTTCCAGTGATTAGACGTGTAATGCCAACCGTTATTGCTAACGAGTTAATTGGCGTTCAACCCATGACTGGCCCAGTTGGTCAGATTCATACATTACGTGTACGTTACGCAGACAGCTTTAATAGCGCAAGCGGCGTAGACACAACAGCTGGTGAAGAGGCATTAAGTCCCTTCAAAATTGCAGCTGGTTATTCAGGTAACTTAGCAGATGATAAAGCATCATATACAGCCGCCCAAGAAGGGTTAGCTGGCAAACGTATAAGCATCCAGATCATCAAAGAAGTTGTAGAAGCAAAGTCACGTAGGCTCAGCGCACGTTGGACCTTCGAAGCTGCACAAGATGCACAGGCAATGCACGGTCTTGACGTTGAAGCAGAAATTTTAGCTGCTCTAGCACAAGAAATTACAACAGAAATTGACCAAGAGATTTTAGCATCACTGCGTTCACTAGCTGGACAACATGCAGTTTACGATCAGAATGGTACCTTTACGGGCACACCTCACTATGTAGGCGATCGACATGCAGTACTAGCAATTCAAATGAACGAGCAAGCAAACCTAGTAGCAGCCCGCACACGACGCGGCGCGGCAAACTGGGCAGTTGTTTCACCAAGTGTGCTAACAGCACTACAAAGTGCAACAACATCAGCATTTGCACGTACAACTGAAGGTACATTCGAAGCACCCACAAACGTTAAGTTTGTAGGTACATTGAACGGTACATTGCGAGTATATGTTGATACATATTACACTGATCGTGGTCTAGGATACGCAGACATCCTATTGGGCTACAAAGGCTCAACAGAGACAGACGCAGCTGCATTCTACTGCCCATATGTACCACTGATGAGTAGTGGTGTAGTAATGGATCCAGAAAAATTCGAGCCGGTCGTATCATTCTTGACACGATATGGTTACAAAGAGCTAACTAACACAGCAAACTCTTTCGGTAACGCAGGCGACTACGTATCTGGTATTTCCGTGGAACATCTATCTTTCCTATAAAATAGTAAAGATAATTTATATATTGAAACCCGGGTTTATCCCGGGTTTCCTTAATGGCGGTTCGCCGGGTATAATAGATAAATATAAATTATATAGTTATTAAAGATAGGATTTGAAAATATGGCAAACAGCTCTGTTAAAAATTTAAATATTGACGGTAATGTTATTATTTCAGGAAGTACAACATCAATTGATGTACAAGAATTAACAACTGACGATAATAATATTACATTAAATGATGTACCCATTATAATAACAAGTGGAACATTAGAAAGTGGCCCATTAGATACAAACGCTAATGCTGGCGGCTTAACATTGCTTGGCGGTACTTTTGCAGGAGGTGTCCATACGCCTTCAAATAAAACATGGAATTGGCTAGATGCAACCGACAGTTGGACATCAAGCGATCACATAGATTTGGTAACTGGTAAAGAATATAAAATTAATAACGTTTCAATATTAAGTGCTACCACACTTGGTACTAGTATTGTTAATAGTAACTTACAAAATCTTGGCACATTAACCGCTTTACAAGTAGATTTACTTTACTTAGATGGTAGTCAAATAGGTTTAAAAACAACTGATGAAGATTTAATAACTTTAACGAATAACACAGTCACCGTAGCAGGTACAGTTGCCGCTACATCATTTACAGGTAGCGGTGCTGGTCTTACAGGTATTAGCACTTCTAATATTACTGTACCGGCGTCACCCGGCGACTTTCTTTATAATAATGCTGGCGCATGGGGAGGTATTACACCTCCGATAACAGTTATGTTAGGTGGCACAGGAGCAGCTAATGCCGCAGATGCAAGAACTAATTTAGGATTGGGCACCATGGCTGTAGAAACGGCGGCCGATTATCTTACAGTAGCAAATAATTTAAGTGACATTGCTAATGCAGGAACAGCTGCAACTAATTTGGGACTTGGAACCGCAAACAGTCCAGGATTTGGTGGTGTAGGTAGTGGTAGTATAACTATAAATGCAACACCAACCAGTGGCCCTGCGGCTGCTCCTACATTTAGTGGTATAGTATTTAACAGTATACCAGTAACATCCGGCTCTGGGCATAAATGGGTAGTTGGTAATGAGCAAGATGGCGATTTGGCAATTAGCCATTTTACAATTGATGATGCTGGTACTAACACATCATCAGCAGTAGGCTATATAACATTAGATGTTACTAATACTCGGGTACTACTAGGTAACACTGGTAGTTCACCTGTAAATGTTGTTATAAGTGATATAGGTTATCCGACATCAGATGGTACAGCAAATCAAGTAATGACAACAGATGGAAGTGGTGCTTTAACATTTCAAACACCATCGACTACTAATATTACAGAAGGTACTAACTTATATTACACCGATGCAAGAGCAATTGCGGCACTTAATTGGGCGAATTTAAATAATAAAACTGGAGCGTCAGGTCCAACCGCAGTAGGAATAGGTAGAGATGTTAATGGATTAGGTGCTAATGCTGTAGCAATTGGTGATTACGCTGGCGAAACATCCCAAAGCCAATGGGCAGTAGCCTTAGGTGAGAAAGCAGGCAGTTTACAACAAGGTGTTGAAGCTACAGCACTTGGTCGAAGAGCTGGTAGTACCCAACAGAAAACAAAAGCAACAGCAGTTGGAGCATGGGCTGGAGAAGTTGGGCAAGATAATAATACAGTAGCAGTAGGTTATCAAGCCGGTCAAACAAATCAGGAAGATTCTGCAATAGCAATTGGTAGTGAAGCAGGTCAAACAAGTCAAGGTGAGAATTCAATAGCAATTGGTAAGCAAGCAGGTGAAATTAATCAAGGTGATAATTCAATAGTATTAAGTGCTATCGGATCAGCATTTAGTCCAACTACAGCTTCAGCATTGTTTATTCAACCAATTAGAAATGTTGCAGGAACAACGTACTTACAATATAACGCAACAACAAAAGAAGTTACACATATCGCAGCTACAACATCTAGTGTTGCTGAAGGTACAAACCTTTACTATACAAACGCAAGAGCAGATGCACGTATAGCAGCTGCCGACACAGGTGACCTAACAGAAGGAACAAATCTTTATTATACAGATGCAAGAGCAGATGCAC
>CALBXV010000418.1 GCA_937890045.1 uncultured archaeon | reverse complement strand
CACTTTCCACTCCAATAGATAACCATTTAAATCCTGCTTTAGCAGCCTTTCTCATTAATTTATCATCCATATCTGGATGAGTTCTTGCGTATCCACCAAGACTTAATTCTTTCAATTTTGGATATTCTTCTTGTGCATCACACAATTCATCTACTAATATTTTAAATTGTGGCATTGAACCATTAATAAGAGAATCCACAAACGCAAAATGAGTAATATCATACTTAGTTACTTGTTCTATTATCTCATTGGCCAAGGAATGACCTTTTTTAAATCTAAAAATTCTTGTCTCTGAACAAAATGTACATTTTGCTATACATCCTCTTGAACCTTGAAGTGGTAAATGTGCATGTCCCTCATAATGAAAAGGTTTATAGTTCTGTAATTCGACTCCATCCCAATTTGCGGTTGGTAAAACAGTTAAATCTTTTTGTGGTATTCTCATACCCGTAGATAGTGGTTTTCCATCTTTATCCCAAGTCCATATTCCATTAACTTTTTCGTAAGTTTCTCCATTCTCATAACAATCTACTAAATCGTTTATGATTAACTCACCCTCAGTATCACAAGAAACTTTAATCCAATATCTATTAGGTTCTTCTAATGGGTGTGATATTCGTAATCCACCATGTGGTGCATTCCAACAATATGGGCCGCCATAAAATATATGTAGTTTAGGATTTTTCTTATATAATCTCTCAGCAATATAATCCGTTACTACTACATTTGAAAAATACGATGTGAAGGTAACAATATCAAATGTTGCCAATTCATCTATTAAAGTATCCCAATAATCTTTATATAATGGTAGTATTTTATCTTCAAACGAATGGTCGTTAGTCCAAAAGAAATGGCCAGTTGGCGACCATAATTCTTGATGTGTCTCATAATCTACGTGCATGGCAGATAGTAGGTTAATATGATACTGTGTAACTACTCGTCCTTTAGTTTTTAAAGCTCCAGCCAACAATCCAAGACTCAATGGTGGTGTCTCTAAAGACCACGCTGGACACATTACTATTGCAATTTTAGCTGACATTTATATCTTCTTTCTCAATAACACCATAATCTATTTCCCCATCATATACTTTATGACTTATCTTAGGTATGATAATATCAGTCCCACAAGTACAATGTGATTTAGGACATATGATTGGTGAATCAAAAAATTCTATCCAATCTTCATTAATATTTCCTATTTTACCACTCACACCACAACTAGCAGCACTAATATCACCATATGGGTTTATAAAAATTGCATCATTTATCCAACAATGCCAACCCTCAAAGTTATTTAATCTTTCGGCAGCTAATCTATTGGAATTTATTGGTTGTATTTTACCATCGTTCCATTCCTCTAAACTATATGCTGGTCTAAATTCTCTACGTTCATTTACAGTTCCCCACTTTCTTTGATAACCATCAGTCTTTTCAAAAAACTCTTGTTTCCATTCTTCTTCATAATACCAAGGTTGTGCTCCAGTAGATAATTCTTCTAATAATGGCACCCATTCTAAAACACAATTATCCATTTCTTCCCAAATCTTATTTCCAGCATCAATCACATCTTGAAAATAATAATCATGCATCATCATCCGTAATGCCAAATAATTCATTTTATCTTGTAAAAATTTAGCATTTTCTAAATAACGGTCATGATTTACATGCTCAATATGATAACTAGCCACCACATCATTAAATAAATGATAATTTTTCTTCCACCAATTTATAGAATTACTCAAATTAGTATTTATTGCCAACAATGGGTTATCACATTTCTCATGAATAAATTCTGCAACTTCTAATAGTGGTTTCCAATATACTGGTTCTCCCCCAGAGAAGAAAAACTTAAATGAATCATATCCTTTAAACTGAAATCTCGTGATTAACCTATCAAGGAATTGTATATATTTATCCGTCTCCTCATTCTTATGAGTCCCACTCCAATTACCCTCATTACAATAAGTACATTTATAATTACACCAATTATTAACTTGCCAAGTAACACTCAAGTATTTATTTTCACCAGGTAATATTTTTACTAATTCACTCATTTTCTTTTATTCTTAGGTATTTTGTCATCTATCCACCAATTAGGTGTCATTAAA
Organism: uncultured archaeon; assembly: GCA_937890045.1. The sequence continues at coordinate 2,203 of CALBXV010000418.1, read as the reverse complement.
TGCTCATCTTGAGCATCATCAAATTCTTTTTTTAATTCTCGCCACTCTGGGAAAGTTTCAAAAAAACTGGTATTTCTAACTTTATCCATATAACGAGTATATTGATAAAACATTTTCCGTTGGTTTAATTCTGTTTGTTCTACACCTTGACAATACTTTCCATAACTTTTGTGTGGCTCCCAATTACTTTCCAAATAAGAAATAATTTTGTTTGCCGTTCCATGAAAATCTAAATATTCATTATCATATGTTGAATAATCATAAAATTCTCTGTATAGTTTCATTGCCTTATCTTTAATTTCCCAAGGCATAAAATTTGTCCTTAAATATAATGGTTGGTCTATCAATATAGAATAAAACCCAACTTCTCTTTTTAACAATCCATCTATTCGTAAAGAATCTAACCACTTCATCATTTTATAAGTCTCAAACATATTATATACTTGAAATACTGTATAGATTTGTATCCTAACTTTAGTTGGTAATTGAATCAACTTCTTAAAATTATCTTCTATTACTTCCCAATTCGAACCATATCGTATATATTCTTGTGATTCTTTATAACCATCAAGACTGACCTGAACCTCACTTCTATCAAAAAATTCTAATTTCTCATACAAATCTAAATTCCAAGTTGTCAAATTTGTTGTAAAAGATACATGACATTCCTTGTTACCTATAGCTATCAAATGATTTATAATTTTAGTATTTGCCTCAATAATACTTGGTTCTCCACCTGTAACATACAATCGTTTTAATGTGGGTGCTACTTCTTTAAAATTTTCTAAGAATTTTGGATCCTCGTGCCACATCATATCTATTTTAGATATATTATATTCTTCTGGATACCACATATTAAACAACCAAGGTGGCATAGTTTTATCCCTATTCTTTAATAAGGTTAATCTCTCTGAATTAATTTTACTACTACTATATCCCCAACACATATTACAAGTTAGATTACAATGATTTCCTAATCTAAGTTCTAAACTTTTTAACGATTCTCTGACCCACCCATATTCTAAAGTGGATTGTATATTTTTTTCAAGTGAATCTCCCATCCAATTAAAAATACCATCTTTTTCCATATAACTTTCTATACTATCTATTCTCGTACTTTTTGGTGCATCATGACCGCCATAATCTTTTTCTGCATTTTCTATATTCCAACATACATTACATTCTTGTATTTGTTCTCCATTTAAAAGTCTTTTTCTAATATCTTGTATATGTTTAGAGTTCCAAACTTCACTTATATCATCTTCATATAAATTAAAAGTTGTACCATCATCTTTTTTAAGATGCATATTTTCATTCTGAGCACAACAAATCTTTACTGAGCCATCAGTATTACTATTTAGGTTCATGAATGGAAATGGACAAAACGTCTTACTCTTTTTTAATTTATCAATATTCAAGATTAAACTCCACAATATCTCCATTTCTAAAATCATCATCCTTTAGAACTGTATTTAATTGATTAGCGAATGATTTGTGAACTGGATGATCCATATGTAATAATCCCCCACCATCTTCCACTTTTCTATGTGGTAATAAATCCGCAAATGCCATTAAAGATGGTCGTATATTAATACCATGCTTAAAAGTGTGAGGATAAAAATTAAATTTCAAATCTTTCTGCTGAGGATATTTCACTAAAATATCATTTAAATTAATATTACCAAATTTACTTTCTTTAATTAAATTAAATTCTTGTTGAAAACAATATAAATGTATAAACTTTTTATCTCTATAATAATCATTTAAAAATCCGTCAAACCACCTCAACCATGTTATAGCCCTTAATATACATAAATTTTCATCCATATAATATTTATCATATTTTTTATTTATATCTGAAGGTTCATTTTTAGAATTCCAATTCTGTCCACCACGTATATTACGTATATTTCTAAGTGGAAAATATTCTCGACTCACTTCAGACCATGCAAATATACACACATCAAAATCTTTCTTATATTCTAAAAAATTCAACACTGTATTCCAAATTCCATTTCCACCAATTCCATATCCATCAAGTTCAAAATTATTTTCTTTACAAATATAATCTATCCAAGTTTCCATAGTAGGATGTAATGATCTCTGTTGTATAAAACTATCACCGAAAGTAATTAATTTATTCTTATTCAAATTTTAAATACCTCTCATGATTGTTTCTTATATAATCTACACTATCTTGATG
>CALBXV010000417.1 GCA_937890045.1 uncultured archaeon | reverse complement strand
CCACCATCGGCCAATTCAATATTTACCGTTCTTGTGACATTCCTTGAAATCTGAGCTGCCTGTGCATTAAGCATTATGGACGTTCCTACCAGTTGGCGCTTATCTATATCAGCTGCATTAAAAGCAGTACCTGTAACTGATGAACCTTCTACCCGCGCCTTTAATCCTCTCATATCCAAAACAGTAAATCTAAAGTTATTCGCAGAAATTTCTTTTCCAGCAGAATAAACCCTTGGTTTTAATTCAATAGCAGTACTTTCAATTCCTTTTGGTATATGATATATAGTTCTTGTTAAACCATCAGGCAAATCAACAAATGCAAAATTTTGTATACCTCTTTGACCTATCCCATAAAGTTTTGACCTCATAAATACATCGTCATCTGGTACCGCCTCCAACATTGGAAGTGAAGTAATAGCACTACCATATGAATCTGAACCAGACGGGTGATTTGGATTATATAAAGTATAATCAACTCCAGTATCACCGAAGGCATATTGGGTAATTCCAAGTGATTGTCCCAATCTTAATTTATTTCTACCCAATTTAGTTAAAATTGCATCTACAATAACTGTATCGTTGTCTAATATTCCCATATTGATTTAATCCTTATTTAATAATAAATATATTCAAATTTTTTTTTACCTAATTACTTTTAATTTCTTCAATGTATCCGAACCACCCACATTAATAGTATAAGCAGAACTTGTAGGTTGTGTATCTAATCCCAATGGATCCTTTGTGGGTGGACTACCATTATGCTGTGTTCCTTTGTAAATTAACTTATTCAAAACATCTTTACTTGTTCTAGCATAAATATAATGATTAGAAGGATAAAATATTTCACCATTTGAAGAACTAAAAAATCTTGTTCTACCAACCATTCTACCATCTTTAGGTGCATTACCAGTAGTTCCCGCGCCAACTCCAAAATAAGATTTATAAGAAAATCCATCGTTCTGGTCAACAAAATATCTATTTTCAAATAATTTAAAATTATCGTGAATACTAGCAGAACCTCTAAAAACTTCTGTATCGCCTATAGTTTTAAAAGTATATCTTGTTTCGTATTTATAAGTATTGTAATCGCCGTATATCCCTTGATTTTTTGATTTAAAAAATCTATTATTACTTGCAGTTCCATAATTTTTTGCAATCTCATTTTTCCAACCCAAGAAAACACAAGTCATATCATTACCACCACCGACCTTTGGTGTTACGCTATAAACTGGTTGTCTTGCTGAATTAGATATATCTACCATAGATATTGCCGTACCACCACGTATATTTTGATATAAACCACTCGGTGTAACTCTATTATCCAATGTAATTGGAATAGAACTTTTAAAATTTTCATTAGCCGTCGAAGAAACAGTTGGTTCATCCCAATTAGACGCATCAACTGTTGCTGTTTTATAATTTTGATTTGCAAATGACGTAATATTCGGTTCATCCCAATTAGATACATCTACAGTAGCAGTTGCATAATTTGGATTTAATTGTGTTTGTAATTTTGCTTGTTTCATCTTTGACCTAAACAAAGCATCATTCTTAACATTATAAGAAAACTCAAATTTTGTTTTAGCTGGAGTTAATACTTCTAAATTCTCCATCACCGCGTTATTAAGTATATTTTCAACAGCGCGTTGATTTTCTACAACATTAATAGAAACATTTGAATCTTCTATTATACTTTTTCTCAACTTCAATAAATCTTGATAAGTCTCTGTCAAATTTTCATCTGGATCTCCTATAAAATCATCTATTCTAAAATCTGGTAGCATATTCATAATAAGAGAATCAATAACATTTACATAAGAAATTTCCCTTCCAAATTTATTACTATAAATTCTTTGAACTTCCCCAGTACTATCTTTAGGATCAGAAACTATATCTACATCAGGATCTAATTGTCCTACTGATGTCATTGCGGGTGCTAAATTAATTTGATTATCATTTGGTAATGAATCAGTTCCTTTTATTGCTAATTTATAAAAAGTTTGTTCAGTAAGAACAGCTCTTGGATTAAAATTATTACTAATAGATTGTGATGATATATTAAAAGAATAATCTTTAATCTTATTTGAATTAGCATCATAAATTTTTAATGATCCTGAATTAGGTGATGTATTCCAATTGACAATTCCTTCATCCAATTTATATCTATAAATTAAACCAGCAACCGATGATGAAATATTATTACCTACAATACTTTGATAATTAATAACATGTTG
>CALBXV010000416.1 GCA_937890045.1 uncultured archaeon | reverse complement strand
AATCCTAAACTATAACTACCATCAAAAATATAAGAACTTTGTGAAACAACTTCTAATGTTCCACCATCTCCAGCAGATTCAAATGGAGTTTGTAAACTTCCTGTTTCAAAATTATGTGAGCCTGTTACCATCCCTACAGAACCAGAATGTATTCTTGTAGAAAATATCTCATCATTAACCAATTCTTTCCGTAACATCACCGACCAAAAATCTCCATTAAAGAATGGTAGTAACGAACTTGTAACTTCCAAATAATCATCTGCTAGCATAGAACCAGATTGATTAGATCCACTAATTGAAAACACAATAGAAGCCATATTATCAGCTGAACCATTATCTTTTAACCACACTCCCCATCCTGCGTGAAAACTGCTGCCTCCTGTCGATTGTGGATTTCTATCCATATGAACCAAATTCATATTAGAACTTGATACTGCCTTAAATCTAAACTCAACCGTTTTGGGTTTCATACCAGTATCTGCAGAATCCTTCCAAAGTGTATGAACATATTGATTTGTTTTAAAATCTAATGCCTTTGAAAATCTACGTATTGCCTCATAGTTAGGATTAACTTCATTTTTAGTTGGGCCACCATATTCTCTTACTCGTAATATTGTAGATGGAATTCCATAACAAGTTATCAATCCTTTTAATGCCTTTAATGTTCCTTTAGCCTTTAAAAACAATGGCATATTTGTTAATATTCGTTTCCATACTTCTTTACTAACATCTTCCAATGGTACTGATGAAGAGGATGTTATAGTATTATCTTGTGCAACTAATTTACCAGTTGTATATTCATCTAACTGTACCAAATCATACCCATCATATAATTGCCAACCAAGAGATTTAGCTATCGTAGAAGCTAACTGTTTAGGTAATCCTTTAGTTAATGATTCTTCTCTATCATAAATTGAGGGTAATTCATCAATATAATTTTTAATGTTATCAAAATGTTGTCCTAACATTTTTACTAATCGTAAAAATACTTCATTTTCACTATCTCGTGATATATGGTCGGGCAAATGATAAATTAAATAATCCCTATTATAATAATCATAATTTGATGCACTTACTTTTTGATTTTCATACCAAGTATCTGCTACAGATTGTGTAGAATGATATAACACATATGGTTTTGAAGTATTCTGTTTTGGCCAAGTAGACTCATAATGAATTCCAAAACTACTTGTGGTAAAAGAAGAACTTTCATAATAAAGATATTTCTCATACCCATCAAAGTTATTCTTCACTTCATCTATTTTTAATTCTAAAGAATCTAATTTAGCTTGTGATCCAGTCACTACCGTGTTGGGATCATTTCCTAAAGCTCCCGAGCCTGTATATAATCCTGCAATAGAAGAACTTTCTTGTTCATATCCTTCAAGTTTTTCTAACTTATATTTAAAATTTGATAATCTTTTTTCTGCTGAACTAAAATGTACAAAATTATCATACATAGAATAATCAACATTTAATTCTGTTTCATTTATACTACCACTTATTACCTTATTTATAATATCCCTATAAAGAGAACTACTTTGAAAAGATAATTCAGCCCAATTTTTATATTCAGTTGTGACTGGCTGTATTTGTTCTGATACTCCATCCGAAGTAGGGGGCAATAATATAGTTGAGGGTAATGGAGTCTCTATCCAAGGAATTAACTCTACACCAAAACTCTTATTAGGTATTACTTCTTCTACTATTTGACACGTACTTCCTATATCATATTTTTCTGGTAAAGGGTTATATAATTTAAAAATTCCAGAATTTCCACCATTTTTATTATTAACTATTAAACTTCTATAACCATCCCTAAAATACATATATGTTCTAAGATTACTTACAGTAGATTTATTTGTTCTAAAAAACATAGGTTTATCTACATAAAGTGTATCATTGGTTGGTTCTTCGTATAAAAATAAACCAGTTCTTTCAGCGTATTCTTTTGGTGTTTCTTCTAATACTATTCTATTAAGAAACTCACCATCATAACTAACACTTGAAATTTTTCCTACATAATCAGCGTATCTTTTTACTTCTTCAAAAGTTGTTACTGTGTCTTGTCTTGCTTGTAAATCTCCTAAATCATACTCATCAGTTATATAAAAATAACCTGCTAAATCATTTACAGTACCATCTAAAGTACCCCAATCACTAATATAATTCCCAATCTGGGTGCTTGTTATTCTATAAGCGGAACTGGCTAAGATACCATAATCATCCCAATTCATAGTCAGACCATTAATATCTTTAAAGTTTCTTAATACTTCTCTATTTTTAACCCACCACTCTTGAGCCATATTATGATATTCTACCTCTACGGAGTTATCATGATCCCTTGCTAGGTGCTGCAATTCTTCCCACATATCAATGATAGGAGTTATATGGTTCTGTTGAATTGCCTGTTTTAAAGACATTCCAACCACCAAATCATTAACTATAAACACCCCACTTGCATCTCGTTGTAATACACCAAGATTAGGAAGCCAAGAATCTGCAGTTCCATCATATATCCATTGTGCCAAATTACTAATTGTTCCTGTTTGAGATCCCACGGGTGGTATGAGTGGTCTTGCCTCTACTTCAGTTTTCGTTACAATTTCTGTCTTTGGTACTTGTTCAACTGTAGTAACAAACATATCCCTTAATATAACACTTGTAGTTCCTTCAACATAAGATTTATCAAATTGTTCTCGTGTAACTACGTTAGTGGGGGAAGCCGTACCAAACTCTATAGAATTATCTCCATGTGCTATTTGTCCAGATTTTACTCCTATTCCAGATGAACCAAAGTTTTGTTCTGTTATTAGGTCTATATCGTCTATCTTCTGAGATAACGGACTTTCAGTTCTTAAATAATATGTATAAGTTGGATTAAATAATATTTCTGTTTCTTCTAAATACTTTTCATTAGTAATATCTATATTTGGTGATATAATAATCTCATCTCTAAGTGTATTAATATTATTAATCTCTAATCCCGCATCAACCGAACCCAATATGGTGGTCTCATCTAACACATCCTTATATATATTACCATCTTCTGTAGTTGTAGTGGGGCCAGAATAAAATTCACCGCTTAGATCAATTGAACGAGCACCTGGTAATCCACTTTTTCTTCTTAAAAATTCATATTGAACATTATAAGTTCCTTGATCGAATCCCAATCCTCTCAATTGATTTCCAATATTAAAGATGACTTTACCATCTGAATCTAAATCAAAAGTATTCGAATTTAAAAATTGTGATATTAAAACATTTCCGCCCGCATCGGTTACTGTAATTTTTGCAAAATCATTTGAAATGGGTGGTGTGTTAACTGGTATATTTAAATCAGTAAAAGAGGCACCAAACCCCGTTGAGACACTCGACTTAAGTTTACCTTGGGATAAATTTTGAAGATCTTCTTGTAATAAAATACTTGACATTAGAAGTTTTCGAAGGTTATATTAATATATAATGGTATTAAATCTTCATCTATATCTGGTATAGTGTTTGGAACTACAACCTTTTGCCAATTTGTATCAAAATTTTCTCCACTACCAGAACCAAAAAATATTAATTGTCCTGATTCATTTTCTATAGTGGGATAATGAGTATCTTGTTGGCCAGTTTCTTCTATATAGTTATCAACATACGTCATCATTTTATCAAAATTATCTGAAAATTGTTTTTGTTTTAATGAACTATATAATGGAACATTAGGTAATTCACTTTGTTTATATGGCATTATTTTTCAACCTTAAATGTAAAGTCGTTATCATGGATATCATTAATCTCATTAGCAGTTCCACTATCAATAACCAATTTATATAATAGTTTATAATATCTCTCTGCTTGTAATCCATTTAACCAAAGATTAAAATAATGCCCAGATCCACCACAACTCACTGCTGTATATTGGTCGAATGGTATTATAGTTTCTTCAGTTAGTGCATCTTTAACAGAATAGAATAAAGTCCCACTTGGAAATGCATTTATTTGTAATGTGCGTGGTGTAGTTTCATAAGTTTTTGTAGGATATCTTTCTCTACCAACTAATCTAAATTTTATTTTTGAATTTTCTTTATATGAATCTCTCATACCTTTCATATAAAAAACTACATCGTCTAATTGAGAACCACTCATTACATTTACAGAACTGGCTGTCATCGCCGAGTTATCATATACAAAATCTTTCCAAACTACTTCTAACTTTGGTTGATAGATTGTATTTGTATCTCTTGAAAAGAATTTAAATTGTCCATATTCAGATGAGTCTCCTTCAGCTTCATTAGAATTATCATTACCAACACTACCACTTCTTTTTATAATAAATCCGTTGTTTGGATAATCTGAACTTGATTGAAGTAATGTAGTAATAGGTTCAGTAACATTCATTCTCATATCATATCTATCATAATCAAAAGATTGAGATGCTACATATCCATATTCACTCCAAGTTCCACCAGAAAAATTAGTTTTTGTCATACCAGCAGTGCCGGAGTCTGTAAGAGTGACACTTGTATTTCCAACAGTACCAGCAGTAGCTTGAGTAGCCGTAACAACTGCTCCAGCCGCCGTAGCGGTAAATCTAGTTCCCGCTGGCCCCGATGAAGTATTAATAACATTCATTAGGTTAGTTGCGGTTTGGTTATTTGAAGTTGCGGATTCCCATGTACCATTGACCGAACTTTGGTCACCATTAGTAAAGTCATAGTTAGTACCATCTGCAGCAATCAAATTCACTTTATCACCAGCATTGAGTTCGGTGTAATCTGTAATGGTTATTGTTGCAGTTGCACTATCTAATGCACTACCACTATACCAAGTTCCACCTGTATCATTACTACCACTTATCCATTGAGTGCCATCATTCTGTCCAACTCTATATCTCCAACTAACACCATCAGTAGTTTCTGGGTCATCGTGAAATGTTCCTTCACCTGCTGTCCAAGATTGTGAAACAATGTGTGCATATAAAAGTTGTGAGGTTGAGGTTAATCCAGTAGAACCGGCATCATAAAGATTTAAAAAATATGAAGCACTTGGTTCATAAAAATCATTATCAGGAATTAAACCATCTGAGATTAAATTTGAAATTTCTGTTAAATCAAATTTAATTAATGCTCGAGATACATTGATAACCGAAGCGTTATCATTCATATCTTTACGAACTTCTAATATTTCATCTAATCCAGTATTTCTACTTTGTGTTGCACTACCCTCATAAAGTGTAGCGTCTGCATCTGCGTATATAAAATAATGCATTTAATTATCTCCTAATATACATCACCAACTATTTTACCCTCAATATCTACATTTGGAAATTTAATTTCAAATATTGATGGATCTTTAGCTGGATATATTACTCCATTTTTAACTACCGTAGGATCAGTAAAATCATATAATACTTCATTATATCCTTTAGCAGCATTCCATTTATTTTCTATAATAATTGGTAGATTAAATGGGTTGTCGGTCTTTGGTGGTACAACTCCTGCAACACCGTCTACATCACTTATAAGATTTGCTATATCGGTTGTTACTATTGGTTGATTGATTTGCCATTTCTCAATTCTAAAATGGTCTTGTATAGCCTTTGTTGCCCGTAATAATACTTCAGATTTATTAAAATTTCTATTAACTAATATAGAATATTTTACTCCTATGTTAATAATATAAGCATCTTTAATATTAATAGCATCAGTCAAAACTCTTGTTTCTCCAAGATATCTCGATAAATTTTGTTTAACCAAATTATTACAAAGAGTTAATTTATTTGTGGCCGTGTATCCAAGAACATACATATTTAATGCTAATGGATTAGCTTCTGTGTTGTTACCAATATCTAATAAATCATTCTGTACCACATATGCTTTAGCAATAGAACCATATTTAGGTGGAAGTGTATATGCTCTAATCACATAATCTTCTTTTGTTACTGACCTACTTTGTGCTTGAAAGAATGCTAATGTATTATTTCTAATTTCCTCAATAGATTCTTCACTCTGGCCTCCAGTAGCCTGACTCGGATTGGTTACAGTTAATGATTCTTTAGCAGTAGTAACTTCTGATGTGGTTAATGTAGAATCTACTGCCGCGTATACCAAATTAGACCACGCATTTAAATCTCTTACTTTAGCATTATGTCCTACACCACCACCATGTGCATATGTGACTGTCAATACAGTATTGGAAGGTGCTTCTCCATATGCTCTCGTGTTGGTAAAATTCAATGGGTCAAAAGTAATTCCTAATTTAGTTGGTGAACCTGATATATTACTACCTACTGAAGTTGGGTTTGGTACTATTTCTTCGTCGGGTGCAACCAATATTCCTGCACCAAATCTTAATTCTGTTTTTTTATCGGGTCTACGAAATGTTACATATCGTTTAGAAGTTTTTAATAATTTTAAAACATATGGTGCTGTACCTGCAAATTGTACTAAATTTTTATCATTGTCTATATTATTCTCAAAATCACTCAATACAGTATCTTGTGCTAAGAATGGAACTTCATACCAAGTATTTCCGTCACTATCTGTTATTGAAATTACTTCTGTGATATTAGTTTTACCTAATAAAATACTATCATACTTTGTAGCTGAACCAAATGGGAATGTTTCCGAAGTAACCTCTCCACTAATTGCCTTAACTCTTTTAGTCAACTTATATCTTGTAGGAGCTCCAGTACTATCTGTTAATGATACTTCATAAGTTCTTGGACTCGAAGAACTATTTACTTTAAAATTACAATCTTCCAATAATCTATAATCCACTCCAGTAGTATCACTTGAAACACGAGAATTATATCTAATATTAAGTGCATAATCCCAATCTGGTTCTAAATTATCGTCTGTACTGGCAGGTGCCGTATGTGTTAAAGTTAATTCTACTATTGCTGGTGAAATAAATCTTGGTTTATATCCTAAAGACTGTGCTATATTATAAATTGTATTTTTTTCTTGTGCAAATGGTAATAAACTTTCTTTAAAAGTATCATCAATATAATAATTTAATACATCTCCTACATATGCTGCCATTTCCACCATCATCATTGCAGGTGAAGTTTCATTAAAATCATTATAAACGGTAGGATAGTATGTTTTTGCAAACTCTATTAAATTGTTACGTAACGTACCAAAATCTTTTCCTAAATATTTTACTTGTTTATCAAACTCTGCCATAATTTTACTCCGTTATGTCGTAGAATACATCTAAAACTTCTTCAAATCCTGTTAGATCATTTTTTAAACTAAAATGTACATCAACATTTAATCTATTATCAACTTGTACAGTAACCGTTTTGCCTATTTTAAGATAGGGTAGCCAAATATCAACCGCCTCTTTAATCATTTCTTCAATAGTATCATTTATATCATCACCTATTTGTTCAAATAATAAGTTATGAATCTCACATCCAAATTCTGGATGTCCCAATCTCTCACCTTTCATAGTTAATAAAAGATTTCTTAAATTATATCTTGCCTGTTCCAAAGTAGTTTTAGTTTTTCTAAAAATACCATCATTTGCAAATCCTAATGGAAATGCTAAACCTATAAAGATATCTGGATCTTGGTCTTTTTCTCTTGAACTCGGCATTTTATTTATTTTTCTTATCCATTGCTTTTATTAAAGAACTATAATCTCGTGTTAGTGCATCTTGTGTTGCTTGAGGTACATCTTCTACTTTAACACCTGGTACACTTTTAATGGTTTGAACTGCTCCAATTTCTCTCTTTTGTTCATTACTACCTGCACCACGAACATCACCATATCCTAATAATTCTGCTGTTCTTGATGAATCAAAAGTTTCTCCACTTAGAGTAGGATAATCTTCAAAACCTTCTTTTGGTTTTTGTTTAAATCCCGCGGTTTCATTTAAAATTTTATTAAGAGTTTTATCTTTAGAATAAACTGTATGTTCTTCCGTAACTTTAGATTTTGAAACTGTCTTTGGCTTTGGTTTCGTCTTGAGTTTAATAGATTTACCTTCAGTAATAAATATTTTATTTATTTCTTTTTGTACTTCTTCTCGTACAGTTTTAGCTATATATTTTTTAAGTCCTTCTAACTTCATTTTATCATCTCCTAGTTTGTAACTTACTTTTTACCTATATTATTTAATGCTTCTCTTGCATTTTTTAATCCATCTAATGCCTGTTTGATTGCACTTTTACCTTGTTCTTTAATTACTTCTGAAAGATCATCAGATACTTCTTTAGATTTTTCTCTTACCAACATATATGTTGCAGGAGAAGGTTGTGGGCCAACTGGTGTTGCAATTGGTACTAATGATAATCCCTCTTGTACTTTTATTGTGGTATCCGCCACATCAATAATAACTTCATAAGACTCTAAAGTTGTATTCATATCGTCCAAATCTTTAGTTTTATTATTTAATTTTTTTCTTAATTTTTCAACATCTTCCCTCGTAAGAGTACCTTCATATTCTCCTATACTAATTTCTGCCTCTAACGCATATATACTATCTATCTTTTTTTGTAAAAATTTTTCTAATTCTTTACCTAAAAATGTTTTTGCCATAATTATCCTATCCGTAAATAGCTGCTACTGCTGTTGGTAGTCGTTTCTTTCCTATTGGTTTATCAGTAAAAGCAGTTTCAAATGTATCATATAAATTTCCATCCTTATATTGTGCTATTCCATAATTTCTAGCAGCTTCTTTTAAATTAGCTGATGTGATTACAAACTCCGATTGTTCTCCTATTCTAACAATCCATTTTTCTCCAACTTCTCCACCACTTGGTATTTTAATTTCCACTCTTGATTTAGATCCAGTTTTAACTATATCACCATTGTATAATTTATGTTTAGGCATGCCTCTTTTATCATTTACAAATACTTTACCCAATGGTAATGTAATGATTCCTAATGGACTCAATAGTATTTCTATTAGATTTTCATCAACTATTTTTGTTTCCCAGTTTGTATGTCGCTTACCTGAATCATCCGTTGTTATTATTTTTACTATCTTTTCTGGCATCTTAATATCCTGAATTGGTTATATAGTCGGTAAGTTCTTCAATAGATTTCTTCGTGGGTGATTTTCCTTTTGGATTTGTTTCACTTTTATATTTCGAACTAAATAATTGTCTTTGTATACTTTTTAAAATTGAAATCTCTGGCAATATTGCAGATGCTTCAACTGGGCCCCCAGGAGTTATTATTAATTTTTTCTGCATTTTATCAAAAATACTAACAAGTTGATCCACTAAATCTTTTATAAAATTCCCATGAACGTATGGTTGTCCATTAATAAGTATTTCGGGAGAATTAATCGAGACTTTTTTAAACGAATTGATAAATATTTCTTCTTTCTTAGATTGAAAAATCAATCTATCACTTTCTATTACTACTTGATCTCCAGTTAATTCTGGAAATTCATCTACTCCACTTACTCTTTCTTTTAAATCCAAAGGTTCTAAACTACCTTCTAAATAAATAACACTTCCTTCATTATCAAAATATGGTGTAAAAATACCATCTTCCTCTTCAAATTTATTTGTATTATTTGTTATTCTCAAACAAGGATCAATTCTATTCTTACTGGTAAATTGTATAGTTTGTCCAAATCTACCATTAATAAATTTATCACCTTCTTTATATCTTGGTAACGGTACTTTCTTTACAACCTTTGTGGTCATAATTTCTGATGCCCTTTCCATCTCTGCTTTAGTTGCATTTCCAGAAAGTCCCATTGAAAAAATATTATAATTTAAATTTCCATTTGTACTCCAATCTCTTATATAATAAAGTTCTGTTGCTTCAGGTGGAATTCCATATTCAAACACCATAACATATTCATTTTCAGAAGGTAAATCAAAATCTCTAAGTGAAAATGGTTTTATCCATCTATTCTTTAATGAACTACCTTTTTCAGAAGTAACTAACCTACCTTGTATTGCACCATATAATCCCAGATCACTTTCATTTTTGGATATATATACTTCTTTAACTTCACATATATCAAATTGTATATAACGATAGGCATCAGAATACTTTCGTATCATATTTCGTGCCTGATTTACATTTACAAATCCATCGGTGCCTTTATCTATTAACACCGTTTTATTTTCAATTATCGGCATTTACTTTTATTTTCCTATTCACTTCATCCGTGTATTCTTGAGCGTCCTGTGCGACTTTTTCTATAGAACCTACTAATTGTTCCTTTTCTTTTTCAGTTAATCCGAATTCTGATTCTGAACCTTTGTTTTCAGAACTAACTAATCGTTGAACTATTGATGCCATCTTTAC
>CALBXV010000415.1 GCA_937890045.1 uncultured archaeon | reverse complement strand
CTGCTCCCCCAATAAGATGGTTTAGTTAACATTATTTCTTATACTAAAAAAATAATTTATAGTTAATCAATATATTTCTACCTGCTTCAGGCATAATTGATTTTATTTTTGATAAATGATTATAATATTCTTCATTAAAAATATTATTTAGCTGAATTGTAATATTTTTATTTTCTTTGCTATAGTTTATTACAAAATCAACTAAAAATGATGATCGAGTAAAAGTTTCAAACTCACCCAATCTATTTTGAGAATTTATCTTAGATAATCTTACATTAAAATTCATTAATTCATATTTATATATAAAGTTTAGAATTTGTTTGGTTGGATTAATATATGATAAAGGTAATTGATTTGTATAGTCATCTCCTTCAGTAAAAGAAAAATCATACACCATTTTATAATTTTTATAATTATACGCTAAGTTAAATTCTATACCTTTAATTGAAGATTTAACTCCTTGAGTTTGATATTTATATAACCATCCAGAAGAACCACTACCCCATTCAATAAAATCAGAACCTGCACAAGGATGTGATTCTCCAATAACGAATTCCTCTTCACATTCTCCCATTTTATTCATTTGATAATAAAAAGGACTATAATTATAAAAAGTTGTTATTGAAAAATTAAATGGATTAGAATTGTAATAAATAGAAGATTCAATTCCATATATTTTTTCTAATTGAAGATTTGGTTCACCAATTTCATAAGAATATGAACCTAGATGTGGACCATCTGAATATAACTCTTCTAATCTAGGAGCTTTCATTGTATTCATTATCCAACTATTAATTTCAAATTTATTAATTATTTTTCTTAAACCTAATGAAGATGAAAAATATTTAAAAGTTCTAGTTTTAATTTCTTTATTATCTAAATTTGATAAAGTAATATTATTTTGTTCCGGTTCAATTAATAAATATCCCATCCTAAAAGAACTTAATATATCAAAACTGAAGAAATCTTTTTCATAAAAACCAAATAGTGATAAATCTAATTCATCAGTCTTTGGAGTCCAATAAAATCCAATTGGTGAAAATTGTTTATGATTTATTTCCGAACCCATAATTAAATTAAAAGATTGAAATTCAATCTTAAAATTATGTGTATTTTTTGATAAGGCTACTGAAAAATAATCTGAATTATTTTCAAATTCCTGATGTTCATAATTAATATAATTATAATTAATATCAAATTGTTTAAAATCAAAAAATGAAACATCCCCATGAAAATTAAATTGAAACGTATTTTTTATCAATTCTATATCTACTCCATTTATATGTCCTTCTGAACTTGATGGAATCCCATAATCCATATTATAATTTTCAAAAATAAAATTGATATAACTATATTTATTGTACTTTGTGAATCCTAATTTATAATTAGATGTTTTAGAAAATGTATTCTCTATTGTACCAATTGGACTTGTTTGATCATTCGTATTTCTATTATTAATCATTACATTTAACTGATTATTTTTTATAGGAATATATAACATTAGATTCCCATATATCCCTTTATTAAATGATTCTCCTCCCAATAATAATTTTGTCTTAAAATTCTTAAACTTTACCTTTGGATTCCCACTAATGCTTGTATTTATCACCCCTCCTATAGCATTAGAACCATATAATAAAGCTTTAGGTCCTCTTATTATTTCTATTTCAATTACATCATTCATATCTAAAGCTATTACATGATCAATTGATGATTTAGATAAATCTCCCGTTTCACTTCCATCCTTTGTAATTAATAATCTATCACCAGAGTATCCTCTCAATACAGGTTTGGATGTTACTGTACCAATTGAATTTACTCCAATGTTAGATTGATTAGATAATGTTGTTGCTATATTCCCACTAAGGTTATTATTTAATTCCTGTCCACTTAATACAACATCAGATATTTGATTTGATCTATCTTTATGAGAATGTATATGAATTAATTCTAATTCTAATGATTGAGGTTTAATAAATATTTCACCTAAATTAATTTTTTCCTTAGATAAATTCAATGGTATAATTAATTCTTTATACCCAATCATTTTAATACTTAAATCGATTTCATTTACTAATTGTTCATTTAAAAGCAGATTAAAATATCCCACCTCATTTGTTATGGTTCCAAAGTCAGTATTTTTAATAAAAATATTAACATTGTTAATTGGAGTTTTGGTTGTAGAATCTAAAATTTTAGCTGAAATATTATATGTCTGAGAAAATGAATATCCCAGACATATAAACAAAACTATTAAAAGTTGAAATCTTTTAATATTATTCAGTAACATTGAAAGATACATTGTTTATTGAAGTATAATCAGCATGGTCACCATGCATCAATTCTAATTTAAAACTAGATGAACCGGCACTTATTCCAATGATATGAATTGCTATCTCATAGTGCTCTTCCTCTCCTTCATGATCATTTTCAACTTCTTCATGTTTTTCAACTTCAATAATAGCAATAGAAGTGTCATTTTCAGTGATTATTAATTCATCTTCGTGATCTTCTTCATGTTGAATTTCATTCCCCTCATGATCAAGAAAATGAACGGAAAGCTCCAGTGTATCTCCAACAATTAAATTGATATTATTAATATCAATTGCTCCTTTAAATTCTCTGTATAGTCCATTACCATTTTCATCTTTTAAAATAAATCCATCTGTATCTGTGTGATCTCCACCATGTGAAACAGGGTTCTTATCACACCCAATAGCTATTAAACCTATCAATACTAATAGACCTAATTGCTTAATAATAATTTTCAAAATAATAAAATCTCCTTATAAATAAGAGATGCTACAAATCTATATAATGATAGTACTACTATATTGTAGTTCTATCTAATTATATCTATGGGGTTTAGTTAAGTTGTTATATGTTTTAGGAGATCGGTGGTGCTCTGGAAAGATATATTTTAGTATCTATAAGTGTAATGATACTATTATCAAATCTAAATTGAAAAGTTTCAACTTTAAATGATTTTACTTGATTACAATCTGTAATATAATTATTACTATTACTAAAACTTATACATTCATAACATTCATTGTCTTCATGGGTTTCATGATTATGTTCGTTTAAATAATGAATGTTTGAAAATAGTACATTCCCAACTAATAAAAATATTACGTTATAAATAACAAATAAATTCCTCACA
>CALBXV010000414.1 GCA_937890045.1 uncultured archaeon | reverse complement strand
TTTAAACCAAAACCAGTTTGATGCTCTTGTGAGTTGGACTTACAATCTAGGTCCGAGCAATTTACGAGAAAGTACAATGTTGAAGGTGCTGAATAACGGCGAATATGATAAAGTGCCGGCCGAAATGAAAAGATGGAATAGAGCAGGCGGTAAGGTGCTCGCTGGACTAGTTCGACGCCGTGAGGCAGAGGCTAGATTGTTTTTAATTCCGGGGGAGGAGATAGCTTTAAATGAGATATAGAATGATCAGCCCAGACAGCGGCGAACCAGAAGATATAGAGTGCTCAGTAGCAGATATGGAAGTGATGAAACAGTCCGGATGGATAATGGTCTTTACACCAAACCCAAACTCTATTATTTCAGGCAGAGATCATAGTGGCCAAAGTGGAGGTCACGGCACGGATCAAGGCTGGAAAGATGTATTAAGACGGATTAAATCAAATAATCCTAAGAGTAATATTGATATTTAGATACATCTAAATAGGTCACAACCTATAATAAAATAGGAGGACTTATTTTTGAGTAAAAAGAAAATGTTAGTTCGTCGGAAACAATTACTTACAGTTAAGCCTATTGGACCTACACAAGATAAGGTCTTTAAAGCTTATGCAGAGGGTAAAAATATATTTGCAACGGGGTCTGCCGGCACAGGTAAGACCTTTATTTTATTGTATCTAGCTTTACAGGAAGTATTAGCAAGAGGATCAACATATGATAGGGTGATATTGATTCGTTCTCTTTTACCTTCTAGAGATATTGGATTCCTTCCAGGAACACTAGAAGAAAAAGCAGATTTATATCAAGACCCATATCGTATTCTTGTTAAGTATCTTTTTGAAATGCCGTCAGAACAGGAGTTTTCAAGCCTTTATGATAGATTAATATCACAAGGGACTTTAGAATTTTATTCAACCTCTTTTTTAAGAGGCTCTACATTTGATAGAAGTATTATTTTAGTAGATGAAGCTTCTAACCTTACTTTTCAAGAATTGGATACCATTATGACCAGAGTTGGTCAGAACAGCAAGATATGTTTTGCTGGAGATATGGCACAATCTGATCTCCGAGTACATAATGGAGACCGAGAAGGTTATTATAATTTTGAAGCTATTTTAGAATCAATGGAAGAGTTTGAAGTTATAGAATTTGGTATAGGAGATATTGTGCGGTCTGGATTAGTACGATCCTATTTAATACAAAAAGATAAATTAGGAGTTAAAAAGACTTGACTTTAACATGAAAAGGTGTTATTATATATATTATGAATACAGCAAATGAATTTGAATTTCCAGAGTTAAAAGTCCACAACATTAATGGCTTGCGATTCTATGAAACACCAGAAGGTTTAAAGTATCCTTCTATTACTACAGTATTAGGCAAACAACCCGGCAAACAAAAGGGGTTGCAAGAATGGAGAGAACGTGTTGGTGAACAGCAGGCTAATATAATTGCTGGCAAAGCTGCTCGCCGAGGTTCAGTCTTTCACCAAATAGTAGAAGATTATTTGAACAGCGAATGTGGGTTTTTTGTTAATACTCAAATAGATGAATATAAACAAAAGAATTTTTTAGCTTGGTGTATGTTTGGAGAAATGAGGCCTTATTTAGATGAGTGCCTTACAAAAACAATAATACAAGAACAAAATATGTATTCAAACAAATATAAGGTTGCTGGTAGATGTGATTTTGTAGGAGTTTATAAGGATAGAATAACTGTGGTAGACTTTAAAACAGCTACCAAAATGAAAAAGGAAGAATGGTGCGAGGATTATTTTATTCAATGTGCTGCTTATGCTTCTATGTATGAAGAAAATACAGGCATAGGTGTTGATGATATTGCTATTATGATGGTAGCTGAAGATGGTCAAGTTAACCTTTTTGAAAAGAAAACATTTGAATATCTAGATAAATTAGAAGTTATGATGGAAGAATTTTATAATAATCTAGATTATAAAGAATTAGCAGCATAGGAAATAAAAAATAATGTCAAAGGATAATTTTAATAAAGTAGAAAAAATCTTAATAGTGGGTGGCGGAACCGCAGGATGGTTTGCTGCTTCAGCTATTAGTAAATGGTTACCTGATGTTGAATTAAGTTTAGTAGAATCACCGAATGTGGGGACTATTGGGGTTGGAGAATCAACAATAGCACATATCAATAAATTTTTTAATTCGTTAGATATGAACATTGAAGGTGAAGAGGATTGGATGCCACATTGCAACGCAATTTATAAAGCTTCAATTCAATTTTCTGATTTTTATCAGAAGGGTGATTCTTATATGTATCCTTTCGGATCATTAGATTTATCTGGCTGTAGGTTTGGCTGTGATGATTGGTTTCTGAAGAAGTGGTTATATCCAGACACTAAACCGAGAGATTTTGTTGATACTTTTTTCACACAAATGCCTTTAATTTATAAAAATAAAGTAACAAAGAATGAAGTGTTTAATGATCAAGGTGATCGACCAATTGAAAATTATTTTCCAAAGCGAGATATGGCTTATCAATTAGATGCTGTTAAGTTAGCACAATGGATGAAAGGTAAGTTTTGTAAAGATATAACCCACATTGAAGATGATGTAATTAATGTAGCTGTAAATAACCAAGGATTTATTAATGGAATTTCTACAGTTAATCATGGAGAGCTTAAGGCCGATTTGTATTTAGATTGTTCTGGTTTTAAAAGTCTATTAATAGAAGGAACTTTAAATGAGCCTTGGATTGATTGGCGTGATGATTTAATTAATAATAGGACATGGGCAACCCACATACCTTATAAAGATAAAGAAACAGAAATGAGGTTGTATACAGACTGTAAAGGAATTGATAATGGTTGGGTATGGAATATACCATTATGGGAAAATATAGGAACAGGTTATGTATTTTCTAACGATTTTGTTAGTGAAGATAATGCTTTAAAGGAATTTCAAGACCACATTGGTCATGGAGATGAGCTAGATTATAAACTTATTAATATTCGTAACGGCCGACATAAGAGAGCTTGGGTAAAGAATTGTGTTGCGATTGGATTATCTAATGGATTTGTAGAGCCTTTAGAGTCATCTGGTTTGTTGTTAATACATGAGCCGATTGAATTGCTCATTAAAACTCTTACACAAAGAGGTGGTTTGATTAATCAATTTGATAGGGATTCTTTTAACTTTACATCAAACCAAACTATAGATTCTTGGAAGTATTTTGTTGCTTCACATTTTTATATGTCACAGCGTGATGATACGGAATATTGGCAATATTATACACAGACCCACGAAATGGGAGATCATTGGTATGGTGTTGATTTAAAACATCCAGAGTTTTGGCCATCAGGCGTTAATCAACAATTATCTATTATGGGAAATACAGCTACGGATGTGGGTATGATGCTTGCTATATCAAAACTTAAAAGCCAAACAACTTTCGGTTTGGGCCCAGCTCAACTGTGTATTGCTGTAGGTAATGGATTTGAAATTTATAATGATTATGCTTGCACACAGCTGGATTGGACAGAAGATGGATATAGAAATTTAAATAAAGAGTTTCTTAGGAATACTGACTTAATGGATATTTGGACAATGCAGACAGACAGGTATGTAAAGCATTCAAAATATGCAGAAACGTTACCATCACATTATGAATATTTGAAAAAGAATGTATACAAATAAAATTCAAACTTTAAAGGAGAAAAAAAAGAATGAATAAGAAGTATCTGTT
>CALBXV010000413.1 GCA_937890045.1 uncultured archaeon | reverse complement strand
GCAGAGATAGATATTTGGGCAGATGAGGGTGATGATAATGCTGATAAATGGAGAATGGTTGGAGATACAAGTGGCAATTTAACATTTTCTACAAAATCAACTGGCTCTTATGTTGACGCTTTACAATTTGATTCTTCAGCTAATGTATGGCTAAATGGTAGTGCAACTCTGCATACTGGACCAATCTCAGCAACTACTGGTACATTCGCTGGGACTGTAGGGATGGAGGCTGGTTCATTTGTTGATAATAGCCCTCATAAAGGTTATAAGGTTACTAATGGAAGTGATGGTAATGGTTATTTATGGGCGAAATATTTTCATGTGTCTGATAGTTCAGGGGCACACAAGTTATGCCAAGCCTACGACTATCAAGGATTTCTTGTTTCTGTTACACATGATGGTGGAAATGGAAGTGCATTAGATTATGTATGGATAGATAGTTCTAATGGAGACCCAACTGTTAATAATATCGTTGAATCTGGCACTACACCTTCGAGAACCTATACAAGAGGGAATGGATGGGCAATGACATATATCACACTTGAATCAGGAAAAGGAGCACACAAGGTTTCTGTTATAAAACTTGGTGGATATTAATGAAAATTTTAACTAAAGAGAAGGAGGCATCAGATGCCCGAGGAAAATAAAAAGAACGGTGTGCCTGAGAAGCAACCGATTGACTTAGACCAGCAAATGAAGATAATTGAAAATCAGATTGCTGAATTAAGTGGTCAACATAAGTTGCTGCAGAGCATGAAAGAGCAGGGAGTTGAAATGTTAGCACCGAAAAGTGCAGACACTCCTGTTAAAACTAAATAAAAGGAGATACCATGGAATGGTTACAAGCTAATTGGCAATATGTTTTAGTTGGGTTCTATGCGGTTGAAAAGATCGTAAAGGCAAGTCCGAGCAAGTATGATGATATTTTGCTGGATGTTGTTTGGGGTTCAGTTAAGAAGGTTGTTGGGAAGAAGTGAATATTGTCTGAGTATGAATGGGCTCAATAGAACAAACGGTTCACACCTGGATCGGAGAACAAACGCTATGGATAACAGGTTTGGTATTGGTATTTGTTTTCCGAAGATTCATAGAATCAGCAGTATCAGGATTTCTGGTATTTGTCGGGAATGATTATAATGCCGATGATATTGTTTACATTAATGGTCGTCCTGGTAGGATTGTCAGGGTGGGATTTACAAAAACGGTATTCTTTTTGTATAATGTCAGGAATAACATTTACACAGGAGAAGCCTATATTGCAGGTGGCAGTAAATTGGTTGTCCAAAACAGTGCTTTAATGGAAATGCAAATAGAAAAGCCACTGGAAAATGTAGATTTATCAAGGTATATACTTGATGCACCTAAACAAGATCAGAGGAATCATGAAAAGTAATTTTCCATTTTTGAAAGATGCTATCTATTTGGTGACTTTGCTTGTGGGCGTAGCTGTGATGTGGGGGATGACTTCTACACGCATTGATTACATTGAGAAAAAGGTGGAAGCAAAAGCTGATAAAGAGCTGATAGAAACCAAGCTGGATTATATAATTCAGAGAGTTGATAACATTGAAGATATGTTGAGGGATAAATGACATTTGAAGAAATTATAGACAAGGTCATAGAATCTGAAGGTGGTTATGTGGATGATCCTGATGATAGCGGTGGTCAAACAAAGTATGGAATCAGCCACAAAGCATACCCAGAGGTTGACATAAAGAACTTAACAGTAAAAGAGGCCAAGCAGATCTACTATGAAGATTATTGGATACCTTCGAAGTCTGACTCATTACCTGACCAATTGAAAGAAATATATTTCGACATGGTAGTGAATTTCGGAAGGAGAGGTGGAGCGAAAGTCCTCCAACAGGCATGTAATGGTAAAAATACATTTAAAATAAAGGTTGATGGCAGAGTTGGTCCAGCCACAATCAGTGCTTCTAAGAATGTAGAGCCTGACCGATTACGTTCATATAGGGTGCTAAAGTTTGCTTCTATAGTAATTAAAAAGCCAACCATGGAGAAATATTGGTTTGGTTGGTTTAAGAGAGCGATAAGGATGTAAGATGCAAGACGCATATTTATTATCATCACTGACTAACTTTAAAAACGCTATACACAAAGATAATAAGACGAATGATAACATCATGAGGAATTTTATCACACGAGCGACAATTGAAATAGAATCATACACAAAACGGAGGCTGAGAGGTAGAACTTACGGTGCGAATGGGCTGGACGCAGAAATGCATAATGGCGATGGCTCGAATATATTACGCACTAGGGAATACCCTATTATTTCTGTTACAAGTATTAATGATGATACTTTGAGAGATTTTACTGCCACAACACTGAAAGCCTCAACCGATTATATAATATGGCGAGACGAGGGAGCGATTCAATTGTACCCAGATGCCTTATTAGGTTCTGTGTATAGTAGGGGAGTTGGCAATGTTCAACTTATTTATACAGCTGGATATGACGAATTTAACATTATAACAGGTGTGAATAATTATATTGATTTTGAAGAAACTGCAAGTTCACAATTATCAGCTTCTATAACTGGTGGCAGATATACAGCATCTGGGTTATGTACAGCAGTTAAAACAGCACTAGATGCTGCTGGTTCTTCAACTTATACAGTGGTGTATAATTATCAGGAAAGTAAGTTTCAAATAACAAGTAATCTGAGCGGCAGCAATACTTTCAAGATATTATGGAACACAGGAACTAATAGATACCGTTCTATTGCCAGAAGAATGGGCTTCCTAGACGATTCTAACAATCCCAGTAAAGCTACTCACACTGCAGAAGTTTCTGCCCTAGGAATACCAGATGATTTGGAATTGGCTTGTATCCAAATAGCACAACGGCATTTTCTAGAAAGTGAATATGGTGGCAGCAGATTTGATATGAAGTCTAAAAATGTTAGTGGTGAACGAGGTATGACTACAACTTATGTTGGTGGCGATATGCCAGATGGTGTTAAAATAATATTGGACAAATATACTAGAGGAATTATATAATGCCTGAAAAGCCAGTCAGAGTAAAAAGTAATTTTAAAATGAAATCAAGCCAGATTTCTAGGTATGCTCGTAAATTAAATAAGAAATATTTTCGTGGTGCTATGTTTGCGGCTCTGGAAGAAGTTGGGAATACAGCTGTACAAAATTATATAAAACAAACAACTTTGGAAGAAGCAGTTGGTGGTGAATCAGGTAGTGTTTTGATGGGTCGGACTGGTAGGTTGGCTGGTTCTATTGCAGGGGCATGGAGATTTTCACAGGCGAATTTGCCAGTTAAAGTTGAAAGTGGTATGCGTAAAAAAATTCGCCAATCAGAAGCAGGATTTGAAGGTGGCAAAAAAGAATCTATCAGAAAAGTAGTTGCAGGAGGAAGAAGGATTGAAGGCATTATTGGCTCAGAAGTTCCATATGCAGCAATTCACGAATATGGCGGAAAAACAACAACAAGGGTTACACCAAGAGCTCGGTCATATTTCTGGTGGGCTTATTCTGAAACTGGTGATGAAAAGTGGAAAGGGATGGCACTAACAAGCAGAGATTCATTTTCAAGGACAATACCAGAGCGATCTTATTTGAGACCAGCAATAAAGGATGCATGGCCATCTATAATGGGAATATTCAAACGCACAGCCGAAGAAACATTCAAAAATGAGCACATATAATGGCATACACCACAAGCAAAAGAGAAACAATTCTAGCTTATTTGCTAGACACAACCCTTATTCAAATTGATGGCAGTGCACCATACAACAATGACCTTTCGCTTATTTCACGTAATTTTGTGTATCCAGAGGATCTGAGAAATGACCAATTCCCAGCACTTATTGTTTTGGATGATTTTGTGACGAGATATACACAAATGACAGCAAATGAATATACGACAGGAACAAATATTAATGAGATAGACCAAGGTATGCAAATTGGTTTAGCTGGATATGTAAAAATTAATTCTCCTGGAGATCAAGTATTGACAGGGGATCTGAGTACAGAAATGAATACATTACATTCAGATATTATAATTGCGATGCACGCTGATACATCACTAGGAGGGAATTGCATGGGTTTAAGCCTTATTTCCTCCCACAATTCTTTGGAATTTGTTCAAAGTGGTAATTATGGTGTTGTTCAGCAGATGTATTCGATAAAGTATGATTTCAATCCTGGGGCAAATGTAACATAATGTTATCATTAAGATGCCAGAATAACCGATGTCGTAAGATGCTCGGGAAAGTTGATGAGGAATATAAAGTCCATATCAAGTATCGTAACCAGTGGAAAGTTGAAGTCATTTTAGAAAAGGGCATAATCAAGTGTTGCGTTTGTGGTACTGATATGCCATGGGATAATAATAAAAACAACTGGAGGAATAAAAATGCCAGTAGGAATAGGAACCAAAACCATAATGGGAGCCAAGAAAGAAACGACTTTCAGGACAAGGGTGGCGGTAACAGAGAAACTACCAATCTATTCCGAGGGAATTGAGTTCGATTTTACAGATGTAATGCATGAATATCTGTACGGTGGGGCAGGTTCTCAGGGTTCTACGAGAGTAATGGAATCCGTGACAGGATCGGTAGAAATGACTGTGCCATACACCGTTAAAAGTGGCTCAAACTTCGTATCAGCTTCATTGCCAATAGCCTTGGGGATGGGTGCTAGTGCTTTTGCAAATGGAGGAAACCAGATTACGTTCACAGATGATTTGAATGTATTCGGAACCTTTGCTTGGGATAAAGGACATCACGCATCAAGTGTTTGGCAAGCAGATAGCTGTTATGTTAATTCATTCACTCTAGCTTGTAGTGCAGGCGAAGCAATGACGTTGAGTTGTGATTTGGTGGCTTATAATTTAGCCATTGATGGAACAACTAATAATGTTAGTGGTTTAGCAGCACTGCCAACAGATGCAGGGGATTTAGTTTTGTTCAGCGATTTTGATTTTAGAATCGGTGACCAAGCTGGTGCTCTGGGATCTTCGGATAGCATAGGAATAAATTCGTTCTCGATAACAGTTAATAATAATTTGACTGATTCAGAACAAAGCACTCCTGATAATGCGTCAAGCCATACAGACAGTAAAAAGACTATTCAACCAGTCAGAAACGGTTTCAGGGAAGTTACCTTAGAGATTGGTCTGCCTAGATATAGTTCTGATACATTTGTTGACTTTCTGAATAACCAGACAAACTTGCAAGCAACCTTATTAGGTACTCAACCATCTTCATCAGAAGAGTTCGACATTATATTTCCGAACTTAAAAGTTGAAAGTGTTAGTGCACCAGTTGGCGGATCAGGAGCAATTGCCCAGTCGGTGACGATGCGGGCATTAGTTCGTAATTCTGCCAGTGATGTAACTTTTGCTGATGCTTCTTCAACTGATGCTGGCGAAATGTGGATTGAGACCGATGATGGTCGCACAGCTAGCATACTTTGATAGGAGGATAAAATGGCTGGATTAGGAACAAAATCAAAAGCTGCATTCAGAATTGAAGGTGGTTCCGTATCAGGAACTGGAATGGCTAGTGCAGCATATCCGACCACCGAAGCAATAGCAGACAATGAAGAAGTTGTGCTTGGTAGTTCAGATCTTCTTCATTTTACTAGCGAAGGTGTAGAACAGGAACACTCTATTGAAGTTGCTGAAACATTAACAGGTAGTCCTGGAGCATCAGTATCTGATAGGGTATCAATCATGGGTGGCGGTGCTGTTGAAGTTTCTGGTATGTATGATGGTATGGATGCTTTAGTGGCATGTGCTATGGGTTATGAACATCCTGGTACATCTTCAAGTCAACAACCTGTTTACACAGATGGGACTGCAGAAATTGCAGGGACAGCGACTGGTGGTGATGGCACTACCATTGTTGATAGCGGAAATCCTTTTGGCTCTGACGATGCTCAAATTGGAAAATTCGTTAGAATTAAAGGTTCTGTCGCAAGGTCAGGTCAGGTCAGAAGGATAACAGATTCTACAAATTCAACTTTAACTGTATCTGATGCTTGGGATGTTAATCCTGCAGCAAGTGACGGTTATGAAGTCAGTAATGAATTTACCCATGTGTTTGAATTAGGTAAACAAATGAATGATGAATTGTGGACAGACGAAAATAGTAGTTATCCAACAGCTGGAGTAGGTACAGCAAGTGACCAAATAATAAGACGAGGCACTTTTGCTGTTGATAAAGGTCAATCAATTTGGGTGTGGCGTAGTTGTTATGTTAATTCAATGACTCTTGCAGCTGCAGCAGGCAGTGGTTTGACAGGTTCATTTGAATTAATACCATTTAACATGGATAAATCTTCTGGGTCAAATTCATCATCTTCAACTTGGAATTACAATCACGGAAAATCAGGTGCTAATCTATTCAGTCCGTCTGAAAATGAGAGAGCGATGTTCAGCGACATTACATTTTTCAGGATTGCTGCTTATGATTCAGCGTCTGGTGGTGCTTTAGTATCTGGTGATGAATATGGAATCAGTGATTTTAGCATATCTGTTAATAACAATTTGCAATCTGATTCGCAAAGTTCATCGTCAGGGGTGTATAGGATGGAACCTACTCGTGGTGGCCGAAGAGAAGTTTCTGGCTCATTTACAGTACCAAGGTATGATTCTGATACATTCATGGATTTCTTAAATAATAACACAAAACTGATGGCACACATTCAATTCGAGGGAAGTACCATGGCAACTATCACTAGGAGATTTGAAATATTTCTTTCTTCTATTGTATTGACTAAAGGTAGCGTTCCAGTTGGTGGTCCAGAGGCATTATCGCAGTCGTTTGATTTTACTGCTTTAGTCCCAGCTGCTCAACCTTACTGGTCAGATGGTGGTCCAACCCAGAATGTTGTTGCTCCCAGGAGTGAGATGGTGGTTCGTGTTAGAAATCAGAATCCCTATCAAATGTTCAGAGACCAGAATAAGGAGTACTAAATGAAAGTTGTAGCACCTTATCGTAAATTCAGAATTGGAAACATTTCTTTTGCTGAAAAAGTTCGGGAATGCTCTGATGAAGAAGTTCTTATCATCAAGGAAATTCCACCTGAAATGGGTGAATTTAAAGATTCTGATGGTAAAGTTCTGAATCAACCTTTGGTAAAAAAGGTTGCGAAAAAAGCAAAAAAAATAGTCAAGAAAGTTAAATCTAAATAAAAGAATGGAGGCACCAGATGCCCATAAAGATAGTATCACCTGAAATTACCCACCGTTATGAAACGGAGGGTTCATTTTTAATCTATAAAAAACTGAATTTCCTGGAACAAAAGCGGTTGCTGTATAAGCATATGAGCAATGGCGTAATTCCTGAAGAAGAATCACTTGAATTAGGTTATGAAGTTATGGAAGCGATGATTGTTGGCTGGGAAGGTGTTGTTGATGATAATGATAAATCTGTTAAATTTTCATCTGAATACATCTCAGCATTGCCAGCACTTACTGTTATGGCATTCCTTGAAGAAGTTATTATGCCTGAATTTGTGGATATGGCAGGGTCTGTTACTGATAAAAAAGGGAAAAAGCGTGAAAAAGAAATAAAAAATTAATCACCTATGTAGAGATTTTGTGTCTCTGGCGGCAGGATTATATGTATTGTTTAGACTGCCGAGCTTTACATAGGGCAAGGTCAAAGGGAGGCCATGAAGATTTACCATTATGTGAGAAAACTGAAGGAAAGAAATGCGAAATAGTTAAGGGATGGATAGACGAAAATGATAAAAGACAGACAGAACCATTCCAACTTGACAGAAATAATCACTTGGCCATGGAATTGTATGGCAGGGTTATTTCCTTATCAGATGTGCAAGAAGTTGAGTGGTCAAAGGGTAAGAAAATGATGCGTGGATACATACCAACATTGTCTGGCCTCGAATTTGTACTTGATAATTTCTTACCAGATACTCACAAAAATATCGATGCAATTGATTTCATGATAGAAAAAATACAGACAATACACAATATAAAAACCAACCATTTGTTAAAAGGATAATATGGCTTTAAGAGTCAAAATAATTGCCACCGATAGTGCTTCGAGAGTTCTTCTCAAGGTAGGTCGGGGTGTTAAGCGATTAGGAACAAAATTCGCCAAATTTGGTGCTATTGCAGGTGCGGCTGTTGGTGGTGTTGGTTTAAAACTTGCTGCTGATATGGATAAGGGTCTCCGAGAAATTGGAACTCTTATGGGTGGTCTTACTGATAAAGAGATGAAAAATATGGGCGACGAACTTATGCGTGTCGCCTCTACTTCTGGCCAAGCAATGAAATCTCTGACCAAGGCTAGGTATGATATTGTGTCAGCAGGATTTAATACAGCAGCATCATCAATGCGTGTTATGGATGAATCTGCTAGATTGGCAGTTGGCGGTGTTACTGAAGTTGCTACTGCTGCTGATTTATTAACAACTACTTTGAATGCTTATGGTAAAACATCCAAAGATGTCACCAAAGTAAGTGATAAATTATTCACAATTGTAAGGTTAGGTAAAACAACTGTAAATGAAATTGCTGGTAGTTTTGGTCGTGTGGCTGCAATTGCTGCTCCTGCTGGGGTGAATTTGGATGAGTTAGGTGCTGCCATGGCAGTATTAACAGCCAGAGGTCAATCAACCGAGGAAGCAACCACAGCAGTACGTTCAGCAATAGTTGAGCTGATGAAACCGTCTGGCGAATTACAGGATGCTTTGGCAAAGGTAGGCATCGAAAGTACACAAGCACTATTACAGCAGGAAGGTCTTAAAGGTGCACTTGAGGCAGTTAAAAAGGCATCTGAGAATTCAGGATTATCAATAGTTGATTTGATAAGCAATATTCGTTCTATGCAAGCCATATTACCATTGGCTGGTGATGGTGCGGATGATTTTTCTAAAGCATTGGATGATATGCAAAAAAGTTCTGGTGCGACAGCAAAGGCTGTAGAGGAGATGAACAAGGCTGTTTCTGTTAAGATGTCTAAACTTAAACAGAATGTGCTTAATGCTATGCGGGTTTTGGGTGGTAAGATTTTAGAAAATATTGCCGACCCTATTGACAACATCAATTTGTATTTTGAAAATATTGGCAGGATAGGGTGGGGTGAA
The DNA here is from genome assembly GCA_937890045.1 of uncultured archaeon. The sequence goes on along the minus strand of CALBXV010000413.1, from coordinate 41,921 downwards.
TTAGGCAATTATATATCTGATAATATGACATTAGTAATGGAAATGATGAATAGAATTGTTGGTCATATGGTTAAGCCGATCCCTAAAACCATTATGGCAGCATTCAAAATGGCGGTGAAATTAGCAGTCGGAGCATTCAAGCTAGGGTTGCATGCATTAAGTGAAATTCAGTGGAAGGATGTATTCTTTCCAGACGACCAAAAGAAAGCAGCAATACAAGCATCGCAAGGAATGATAAAAGAGTGGGGTGATTCAGGTTTAAAAGCTGCACAGGGTTTATTTGATAAAGGGTGGATAACTGGAGATCTTAAAAAGGTTTTTGGAGATGCTAGAAAAATTGCCGAAACAGAAGGTGTACAATCAGGCAAGGATTATGTATATAATTATTTTGGAGATATGGGTAGCTCTGGAAGAGCTCAACTGGCAAATGTTTTTACATCTTGGGCAACCACACAAAAAGGCTGGACAACTGCTTTAACTGGAGAAGCAAAACAACAATTAAAACAGGGATTTGGTGATTTCAAAATGCCAGCACTTATGGACGAAGAGGCTGTATTTGCTGAGATGGCTAGTTGGGCACAGGAGTGGGGGAAATCTATTGGTTTAGTTGGCACTGAATTAGAGGCTTTTGCTGACAAATTTTTAGCTATACACAAAGATAAACTTACACCACCTTCACCAAGTGATGGGGATGGAGATGACGAAGGGGATGCAGCTGCAAAAGCAGCAGCCGCAGCACTACTATTAGAAGAAAGCAAGAATGCAAAACTGAAATCTCTTTACTCAGAAAGACAACAAGCCTTAATTGATTCATATAGTTTTGGTGCAGAAAAAATACTTACTCTGCAAGAACAATTTAATTCCATTGACATTGAACAGTTTACTTTGACGTGGGATCAGAAGATTGCTAAAATAAATGAGATGAGGGACAAATTTGTAGCAGCAAAGGTTGATGAAACAGAAGCAGATGCATGGGCAAAAGAACAGACTAGACAAATTGAAAATGAAAAATCTCAGCTAATTAATCAGGGATTCCAAAATGCTGCTAGTGCAATAGAAGGTGTTGCAGCGATTAATAAAAATGCTAGTAAAGAAAATTTCGCAGTGTGGAAAGCAGCAGCAAAGGTTCAGGCAGTTGTAGATACTTATGCAGGTGCTACAGCAGCATATAAATCACTAGCTGGAATCCCAGTAGTTGGTCCAGCACTAGGATTTGCAGCAGCCGCAGCAGCAGTTGCTGCAGGCATGCAAAGGGTTGCTCAAATTGATGCTGCAAAATATCAGCCTAAAAAAGCAATGGGTGGTATGATTTCAGGTCAGAGAGGTTCTGATAATGTACCAGCAATGCTAACATCTGGAGAATTTGTTATAAACAGACAATCTGTACAAACAGCAGGGCAAGAAAATTTAGAACGAATTAATGAAACAGGTCAAATAGGTTCGCAAGACCAGCAGGTGATTAATATATCAACATTTGATAGTGCAGGGTTGGAGAATTATGTAAGGATGAACCCTGAAGAATTTGCCCGAGCATTCAATGTAGCTAAAAACAGCGGATATCTGGAAATGGAGTAAATGATGTATGGAATGATTAATGAAGCTATTCGAACTTTGGTAACAAGAGAAGCTGGAGAAGAAGTATGGAATCAAGTCCTTGAATCTTCTGGAGTAGGTGAAGATGTATTTGAGAATTTAGAAGGATACGATGATTCTGTTACTTATTCGCTTGTCGGAGCTGCATCTGAAACATTAGGAGTTCCTGCATCAGATGTATTAGAAATGTTTGGTGTTTATTGGGCATTAGAAGTCGCACCAAAAGGATATGGAGATTATTTCAATGCCTTTGGTAATGACTTTGAAACTTTTGTTAGTGGACTAGATGAGATGCATGTTAGGATAGCAGAGATGCTTCCTGGCCTTGCTCCACCTTCGTTTAAGATAGAAACTCTTGGAGACAATCACTTTGAGATTCATTATGAATCACCAAGAGAAGGATTAGCACCATTGGCAATAGGAACATTAAAAGGTATTGCACAGCATTTTGGAGGCACAGCAGACGTTACTCAGATAGAGTATAAAGGAACTGATGACCACGATGTATTTGAGGTGAAGTTTACTGCTGATGGCTAATAAAAGCAAACTAGGCAAGTTGTTAATGGATGCTGATATTATCACAAAGAAACAGCTTTCTGAGGCTATTCTTAAAAACCCTCATGGTGGGGATAAAGAACTCGGTCAATCTCTAACTGAGATGGGATATATTACCGTTGAAGACTTGACAGAGGTTATGCTAGGCGAAGCGAGTGAAGCACAGTCTGAAAGGGAAAAGTCAAAGAGGGATAGACTATTACAAAAAACAATTTTACAAAAGAAGATTACTCCAAAGCCAGTTGTATCTAAGGCAGTACCGACACCTGATAAATCCCCTGTCAGCGATGATGAAATACTAGCAAAAAAATTTACATTATCCATCCAAACAATGGTGGCAGCTATAACTGGAATCATATCATTGATAGGAATGTGGTATGCACTTCAGGCTGATATACAGGCGAATGTATTTAAAATTGATACTCTTGAAAAAGAAGTAGAGAGACTGAGAAGTAGCGATTAATGAATTTAGATGATGTATTTAAGAGCATATACAGTGCAATTGTTGAAGCCCAGAATACAGTGGAGCAGCATTACTTGGGTGAAATTAAAGAAGATTATTTTGATAAAGACGGAAACCCACACACAGTCCCATTATCATTACCAGTTGGGAATTCAGGGAAGATGCAGATTGTTAAAGTTCCTACAATCACCCTCGTTCCTCACTATGGGATGGCTATTAAAGAAGTATCAATTGAGATGGAAGTTGCTTTAAGTGATAATGATGAAGAAGTTACAGACAAAGGTAAGGGTGGAAAGCTGAGAAGATTTATGACAGATTTAAGTAAAAGGAATAAAAGTAAAAGGATGGCTCAAATCAAGGTGGTATTTAATGGCAAAGACACACCTGAGGGATTGGCCAGAATAAAAGATAACCTGAACAAGTTAATACCATAAGGAGCATATCATGGCAGAACAAGACACCACAGTAAAAGCATTTGTTGGCTTACCAATTGAAGATCTTATTGTAGCACCTATTATTGGAGCAGCAAAAGGACAGAGACAATTAGCACAAGTCACTTTAGACTTTGTTGAAGAACTAGCTTTCAAGCCATCTAAGGGTGGCGATGATAATAGCAGGGATGCGAATATTATAAATGTCAATCTAGAAAGGCTGACCAATTCAGCTACTACAGGAGCAGTTGAAAAAGTTGACCAGCAAATACAGATGCCTGTACTTCCTTTGGTTACTATTCCGAATTTCGCTATGGATACTATGCAGATTCACTTTGATATGGAAGTGGGTCAACACACTAGTGCAACCAGCAGTGCTGATTCATCTACCACTACTGATAAAGGTGGTAAAGTTTCGGGTGGTTGGTCAGGGTTTGGTGCTCATGTTAGTGCTTCTGCTCATTATAATGTTACTGGGACTGTATCAAGTCACAAAGATAATACTCGTTCTACAGATTTTTCTGCTAAGTATTCGGTTGATGCATCAGCAAAGCAATTACCTCCAGCCGAGGGAATGGCTAGATTCACCCAGATACTTGCTAGTGTTATTGAACCTATTAATACCAAGCAAGACAAAGAAAGCTAATGGCATTACCAAGTTTTGAACATGGCAGTGTAACGAATTTCACCTTCGAAAAGGAACGTTCACTGCCTATTAGCGAACCAATAAACCCATCACAGAACATAGGGGTTGCTGGAGGTGGTCAGGTTAAGGTTGTTAATTATGGGGATGCGGAGCAATTAAGACAAGTTGTTGTAAATAATATCAGCAAAACCAATAGAGATGCCTTACTAACATTTCTACAAAATTCAAACATAAATTATTCCCTTGGCACATTTATTTTTAGGGATGAAAATAATTCAACCCACACAGTAAGGCTTTGGAATGCTAAAGGTTTAAATTTCCCAGCAGTCAAGGGTGGTCTTTATAATGTTAAATTGACATTGAGGGATGAAATAACATGAAGCCAGTTCATTTTGTATATCCTGCTAAATTGGTTAGAGTAGTTGATGGCGATACAGCAGATGCTATGATTGATTTAGGATTTGACACACATGTTAAAAAGCGGATTAGATTTATGGGAGTTGATACTTGGGAGTGCCGCACAAGAGATAAGGCAGAAAAGGTAAAAGGTCTGGCAGCAAAAGCCTATACAAAGGGCAAATTAGAAAACAGTGATAATGGGCGTTTTACAATCATATCTCACGGAGTTGGGAAATATGGGCGTGTTTTGGGCGAAATCTTCTTAAAAGGCCAAAAAAACAGCTTAAATGACCTCTTAAAGATGCATGGTCACGCTTATGAGTATCACGGAGGCAAAAAACAGAAGTTTAAAGGAAAATGATATGAAAGATAAAGTACCAATTTCAGGTAGAGTAAAAGTAGAAATCACCAGAGCAGATGGAACGGTTGACCACATACCTGAACATTCTAATGATATTGAAAATTCATTGAAAGCAATGATAACAGATTCCTTGCAAGCAGCTCAAACTTTTGGTATAAGCCAAACAGCTTTATTTGATGGTTCGTATTTCAGCAGTGTGCCAAACGGTCAAAGTGGTATTGTTGTTCACACTAACAGTAATGATTATGAAACAGAATGTACTGAAACGACATCAGGTTTGACAGCTTATCAGTATCAATATATTGGCATTGTTAGAGCCTCAAACCAAAAAGTTCTAACAGGAGCAAAATTAGGCTATAATTGGTCGACTAGTTCTTTCACAACTTTACATGCAACAGATTCATTCAGCACAACTTTGGAAGACGGAGACCAATTAACAATTACTTGGACAATAACATTAGCTGACGCATAGGAGAAACTATGGAAATTTTTATACCAAAATATAATTCAATTAAATTACGTGGATATGTCAAGGTTGATGTATTTCACCCAGAAGATATTCACAAGATGGAACCTACTTTTCATGATGAAGGTGAAAATACAGTAGACAATAATCTTTTGGAAAGAATAGTACACCACATAGATGGAGAGACTAGTGGCGTTTCAACTTATCAATTGCCTGCTTCGGGTTGGCATGACGATGCACATGGATACTGGGATCAAAGTGGTGACCACGATCAGGAGAATACTCATGGAATACTTATAGATGCGAATGCTACTGTTTCTGGCCAATCATCTTATACACAAGGATTCTTTTTAGTTGGTCCAACACTTTCTCAACCTGATGCTTATACTGCCAGATGGGTAGCGGAATCAACTTGGAACGGTACTCAAGACGATGGGAATGGTGCTACAGGGACAATAACAACTGCATATATGGGGAAATATTGGACAATCGGAGCAAATAATCAAGCTTCGAACAGTCCTGGTTCATATAACTGGCCAATTGCTTCTTATTCTATTACTTCTTTCACTATGCAAGTTGCCGACAGAGTAAAAATTACATGGGACATAGCGGTTGACCAGTAATGCCAATATGTTCAATAGTCACTGTAGATAATCCCACAGGCAGTTCCTCATTTAGCACTGGCAATTCTTTTACTGTACAGTGGGATCATAACCAAACTCTTGCTTGTGCGGGTTGGAGGGTTGAAGAAATAAAACTTCAATATTATAATGGTAGTTCATGGTCTAATGTCTCAACACTTTTTTCAGGTTCTCATGCTGTAAGCGGTGGGGAGGAAGGGATTGATGTTACCCTTGCCAACTCATATTCTAATTATGGTGATGCATATAGAATAAGAATAGATTACTCTGAGGCTCCTCAATAATGGCATATGCATATTCAGGAACTTTTGAAATTAGTGCACCAGCCACTATTACCATCACAGCACCGAATTCAGGAACATTTTATGTCGGTGATACAGTTAATATTACTTGGTCAACTACAGGGTCGGTTGGTAATGTTAAAATTACACTATATAACACAGCCAACAATCTAATTGCCACACTAGCTAGTAACACTGCCAATGACGGTAGTTTTAGTTGGACAATATCTGGCTCTTATATAACAGCACACGAAACTGAATATCAGCTAAAGATTGAGCAAGTAAGTGGAGGAAGCCCATATGATTACAGCGGCAACCTAGAAATATATCCTTATTTTGCTAGATCAGCAGATGATGATATATCTATTAGCCAAGGTACAGTTGGAAGAAGTGAAACAGTTTGGAAATATGTACGACCTCTTGATGATGATATTGGTATTAGTCAGGGTACAGTTGGCAAAGATGAAAGGATTTGGAGGAATGTAAGATCTGCTGTTGATTCTATTGATTTTGAACAAGCAGTTGGTAAGGTTATAACTGGAAACCGTTCGGCACTTGATGCTATTAGTATTTCTCAAGGTACAGTTGGCAAAGTTCCAAGTCTGTGGAAGTACATAAGGTCAAATACAGATGATATAGCAATTGGCCAAGGTACTGTTGGCAAAGTTCCAAGTGTGTGGAAACATTTAAGGACAGCAACAGATAGCCTAAACATAGAGCAATCTTTCATTTTTGTTATGACAGGTCATCGTTCTGCGATTGATGGCATAGGTATTAGTCAAGGCACTGTTGGTAAAGTTGTTGATGTGTGGAAACACACAAGGTCTAATACTGATGACCTAGTTATAGGACAGGGTGTAACAAAAACACCTGGAGTATGGCGTGTTAATTACGAAACAACTGCTCTTGATGATATAGGAATTCAGGAATCTTTTGCTTATTCTGTAATTGGGTGGATGAATGTACATGTTGCGGCTGATAAAATCGGAATGGTTCAGGAATTTCTGCATGATGTAACATCTGGAACAGGAATAAAGCTAATATATGGAAGCACTGTTATTGATTTAGGAAATCTTAGAAAGTTGCCATTACACGAACCTATAAATCCAAAGCAATTGGTGAAAACATCAGGTGCTGGCCATGCAAAAGTAACTGATTTTGGAGCCGCAGAAAAATTTGTCAATCTAAATGTTAGGCTAGACGAGTCTGTATCAACAAGTGTAACCAATTTCTTTAAGAATACAGTTCAATTTGCAAAGAATAGATTCTATTATCAAGATGAAGAAGGTTATAGACAACGAGTTAGGCTGTGGGATGCTAGTGGTTTTGATGTACCTGTGGAATCAGGTGGGCAAAGGAATATTTCTATAAAAATGAGAGTTGAATAGTGGCCATTACACTACCTGCACAAGTATCAACAGAAATGCTGAAAAAAGGATACAAACCTCGTGTCGGAATTGCTATATCTAGCATGAATGAATTTCTTTCTGTTACTGAAACCTTTTCTGGCGGTGGCCAGACATACACAGGGAAATCAACTGGAGCACCCAGCATAAAAATGGCAGTAGAACCTACAGGAGGATATAACAAAGTAACAAGTTTCAACATAAATATATTGAATCAAGAATTGTTCAGTAACATTTTCAGCTTATCTAATTATCCAAACCCTGAAGACACTGAGGCTATTGTTACATTGTGGTTTGATGATGGGACAACTATGGTAACTGGAGAAGGTGTGCAATTATTTAAAGGTAAGATAAAAGATTTCCCTTCTATCACTTATGATTCTGTCAGTTTTCAGATTGAAACTGATGATGATATTACAGATAGGATGCTAGGTGATTTTATTACACAAGCTGATTTAGATACCAGCATTGTTCCGACTATTCCTGATGCTTCTGCTGGTAAGGTTATTCCCATATCTTATGGTGACCATACAGGGATGAAAAATTATGGATATAATGTATTAGCAGACATACACTTTAATCAATCTCATAGTATTTGGCCATGTTTGTGGGCTGGTGAAGATGGTTCTGGTGATAATAGATGGATGGTAGCCAATCACACTGTCAATGAACCTAATTTGCCAACTACAGTAGGTGCTCGTAATTTTTGGGCATTTGATGATGATTTAGGGAGGTTTGTTTTGGTGTTAGATTCTCATATCACTGCAGTAACAGCACCACCTTCCAGAGACCATGTAGGTGTTAAACTTGTAAAAGGTTGTCATTATATCGATATTGTATTGCCAACTGAAGTTTCTGATATATCAGCTAGTTTAGGTGATGGGACTGCTAGTGTAAGTGGGGATGATAATGCTATTGACAAAGATGTAACAACCAAAGCAGTTCACAGTGTGACTAGTTCCAGTGCTGATAGTGGTCTGGTGCCGAATAAAGCACGTTTATCATTTGGATTTCCCCAATCATATCCAGTAGCTGATGATGATATTGTAGAGGTGCGAGTTTATGCAGTTGTGGCAACAACAGTAGATGGACAAGATGCTTTTTTCAATGTGAATGGCACTAATGTTTATGATGACCAGAATCTGAATACAATAACATTAGAAGATTGTGGCACAGACGAAGCAACATATGATGGTGTTATAAGTAGTGTCACTTCAAATTTAGAAATACCTAGAGCTCAAGGTGGGAATGCAAACTATGCAGCTGGTGCTGAAACATATTTCGTTTGGAAAAGGGTAATATACAAAAAGACAGAAGTCACAGGAAAAGATGAAAATGATGACCCTGTTATTTCGCCAATGAGATTGCCATTGTATTGTGCAGGGAAAGGCATGGAATATGGATCTTGGGTAACTGGACGTTCTCAAGGGACAGCAGGGAATATGATTGAAAATGGTTCTGGTGTTATTGAAAGTCTAATTAGAGACCATGTGGGTTTGACCAATATAAGAAATGCTGATTTTGATGCAGCATATTCTAGGTTGTCAGGAAGTAAATTTCAATTCTATATAGATAAGCAAACCAAAACAAAAAAGATGATTAATATATTGGCAAAGCAATGTAGGTCTTCTGTATTTTTTGATTTCGACAATCAATTATCTATGCGAGTATTTCCTAGTGAAGCAGGCAATCCTTCTAAATTTAGCGTAGCAGATTCACACACTCCTGGAAGCACTGATGTATTTAATTTTGACCCTGCTGTAAGTGGTGGTTCTTTCACACAGCACCCTATTATTAGAGATAGCTTCTCAATACAGAAAACAAATAACAAACTTGTCAATGACATTACTATTAATTATGCAAAATCATGGAACGATGAGTATGTGAAAACAGTAAATTCTTCAGATACAACATATGTTTCATCTGATTATAAAGTAACAGAGAATCACGATTTTACATCAGACCAAGCCACAGCCGAAGGTTGGAGGAATTTTATATTACTAAGAGGAAAAAGAAAATATTGGACAGTATCATTTAAGACATTCATGAACGGTATGCAATTAGAATTATTTGACATTATTAATATTAGACATCCCATAATTAATGGGCTGTTTGGAGGCTCTGAAGAAAACAAAAAGAAGTGGGTTGTGTATTCAATAGTACATAGCCTTGGACCATATGAGATAACAGTAAAAGCAACAGAATTAGAACGATTGACAACCGAACAATAATGTAAAAAATATTCCCTTTTACTTTCGGATATTTAGACTTAAAGTCGGAGGTCATAATTAGTAATAACAAGAAGGAGATAACAAAAGATGGCAGAAGAAGCATTAATAAACTTTTTTCATAGCACCAGAGGCCAGTTGATAATTTCACAGGCTTTGTTTTATGGTATTAATCACCTGAAAGAACTGGAAAACAGGGAAGAACTATATCCGAAAAACGGTGAACACGCTGAACCCAGCAACCGTGAAGACATGGAAGAACTTCAGAAGTTATTCCCAATTTATTCAGATATTCAGGAAGTTTTAAAAGATGGGAATCAAGAGACTGATTAGGATGTCGTGTGATATTCACGTAAAAAGAGATAACTCCGAAAGGCGACTTCCGATTCCCATTTTTTATTAAAGGAGAAAACTATGGCGTCGAATACTTGCAAATGCAAATGTCATAAAAACACTGACCACTGGAAGCAGTGCAACAAGTGTTTCAAGAATGAATGTGCTTGGTACAAAAATCACAGTGACATTTATGTAGAACATTGTGAAAAGTTTTTGGAAGCATTTTTCGGAAAAAGAGCAATTCTAAAATGAAAAATATATTTGTAACAAATTATATTGATTTTGACCTCGATGATGCATGGCAGTATGCTGAGAAAGGAGGTAGCATTTTGCCTATTACAAAAGGTCGGATTAACATATTCAATGTTGATAACCTTATCAGGAAAATTAAAGCAAAATTGGTTCAGATGACCACTGAGGATTGGTTAATTATATCTGGCAATCCAGTTGTTAGTTCTTTGGTTTGCAGCCTTGTTGCTCAAAGATTTGGCAAAATAAATTTATTATTATGGGATGCCAGGAATAGAGCCTATGTCCCAAGGAAAGTATCTTTGAAAGAAACTATGAAAGAGGAGGAATTTGATGAGCGAAATTTCAACGAGTGATAACATAAGAAGACATGATTCACCAGCTGGTAGGTTTTATGAACATAATGGTATATATAAACCAAGTGTCACTACAGTTATCAGCAATGTAATTACCAAAGGCAAAAATTTTGAACGCTGGATTGGTGATAAAGGCACAGCAGAAGCAGACCGCATCGGCAAGGAAGCTATGGAAAGAGGAACAAGAGTTCACTTAACAGCTGAATCCCTTTTGAACGGTTTGCCATATAACATCACACCTGAGTTAATAAAAAACCATGAAGATGAAATCAAAATGGCTATGGGATTTATTCTTTGGCATACTAATGCAAATCCTGAAATCATAGGAACTGAAAAAATACTCTATCACTCTAATCATCCTGCGGCTGGTGCTTGTGATATATATTGCAAAGTTGGAAGTGAACACTGGGTGGTTGATATTAAAACAGGTAATCACTACAACACTCACCAATTGCAATTAACAGCTTATGGCTGGTTGGTTAAAGATATTTATGGTCTTGAAGAATTGCCAAAGATTGCCACATTACGTTTATATGCCTGGAAAGGCAAACCCAAGTATGACTGGCACGAATATAAATATGCTGATAGTGAGTGGACTGCTTGCAATATTTTGTACAACTGGATGGGAGCACAAGAACCTTCCAGATTGCCAGATTACCCTGATGTCCTTACATTGAAAACGAATGTTGCTGAAAAGTTATCTGTTAAAGATGGTGCTTATGCAGTTGAACTTGATAGCATATTTAATAATGGTGACGGTGAACCAACTACAGCTGATGAGCATAATGAAGAATACATTGAAGATCTAGGTAACATATTCAGGAAATCAGGGCAAATACTTCGCAAGAAAAAGTGTACACAAACCCAGCACAAGGAACTTGTGGAAAATAATAAATTACCAAAAAACTCAATTTGGGTTTCAGATAAAAAACAAATAGAAGAGGAGACAGAAAATGATAAAAGATAAAACACAAGCAGTCAGATTCCCAAGACTTGGTAAAATAAAAGTGGGGATCAAATCAGAAAAAGGTTATCCACAATCTGTAGATTATTTTGTGCCGACAGGCAATTATGCAGACGAGGTTATAAAATTGTATGGTGATAAACCAAACAAAATAAAGGTTGTGTTTCCTTTTGATGATATTGAAAAGAATATGAATGAATTTTACAGGGAATATAAAGCCAGTGGCTTGTATAGAATCTGTGATGGATTTAATTGTAACAAAGCTGGTGATGATGGCCAATTTCACGAAGTTCCTTGCGAAAAGGAAAGTGGTTGTGAATGTAAGGCTAGTATGAATATGCAGTTTGTTATAATGGGGTTGCCTGTTGTTGGAGTTTGGGCATTTGATTCTGGTTCTTATTACAGCAGGATGAATGTGCGATCTAGTCTTCAGATGACTATGGCTCTTGGTGGTAAGATTACTGGTGTTCCTTTTTGGATGACGGTTGATATGCAGGAAGGTAGTGCCGCTGGGAATAAAAATAAGTTTCCTGTTATAAGCATCGCACCTGCTGTTACTGCAGAAGATATGCTTGCAGCCACTAATTCCCAGTTGCCAGAATTGCCAGAACCAGTTGATGAAATAGAGGCACCAGTCGATAATTCACCAAAGGAACATGAAGTTGATGTTGAAGAACCTGAAACCACAGTAAAAGAGCTGAAAGAAAAAAAGCTAAAAGAAGTCAAAGAAGAAGTAAAAGCAATTGAATCAAAAAAGCCTGAAAAAACTAGAGAAAAGGTTGAAGCGAAACCTGCGAAAAAATCAAACAACAAACTAACTGACATGTCAACTGGTGAATTAATCAAAACCATAGAAGAAAAAATGGCTCCTGTTATTGGTGAAGAATATCGGCATTTCAAAGTAGACAAACTGGGTTTCAGGGAATTATTTGAATTGGACAGAAAGGAGTTAGAAAAATTTGGTCAGGAAGTTTTTGATGAACTGTATATGAAACATAAATAAGGAGAAATCATGACAAGAATTATAAGAGGATTACAAAAAAGGATCGAGAGATTACTTCAAAGCAACCCTGATTTGCGGGACAGCGATGATAGGTTGCTTGCTAATATATATTGGAATCACATATCAAAGAGTAGATTCACTAAAGCGGAGTTGGAAGGAGTTACAAAATTCCTGAAAATGGTTGCTGGTGGTCAACTTCCTGACTTTGGATCTGTTAAGCGTTGTCGTCAAAAACTCCAGCAATTATATCCAGCACTGCGTGGTAAACTTTACGAAAAAAGACACAAAAGAGCAAAGGTTGTAAAAAAGGAATTGACTGACTGGAATCCTTGGTGAGAGAATTGCCAGATAGGATTCTGTGTTTGAGCTGTGGGAAATTTTTCACACCAGAAACCTACAGAGATCTTGAAGGCATATGCCCTGATTGTAGACAGAACAATTTTGTTGAAAAAAGAAAGGCATATTGGCTCAAAAAAAAGGCAAATGGATATAAGTCCCAAAACGCCACAAAAAAGGCAAGGAAAGCATATATAACAAAACTAACTAAACTTGCCGTCTATGACCCAAAATTGTATGAAATACGCATGCTCTCGTTCTATAACCGTGAACCTAAGAGAGCAACTGCAGCCAGAACGCAAGTTAGAAAGAATTTAAAGCTAATTAGAGAGAAGGGTATGAAGATCCCAGTTGGCAAGAATTCAAAATATTTCAGCTACAAATTAAGTGATTTGAAAAAGTGAAAAGCATTCAGCTGTCTCAGAAAATAGCTTATGATGAAGCATTTAATGAACTTGATATTTTTGGACAGTGGTTATTTATGAGAATGTTACCTTTTGCTGATGATGGTGAATTACCCAGTTCTATCAATGAATTAAAACTTTTATGCATTCCAGCTCAAAAAGAGATCCCAAATTCGACCATAGCCACAAGATTAGAAAAGATGGCAACACTAGGTTTGCTGGTAAAAGTGGGCAAATTGTATAAATTTCGTTCTTGGGATAAGCATCAAAAAAGACGTATTTCTAGAAAATTGAATGTGAAACCATACAAGGAAAGGGTTGAAGAATATTTTAATAATATAGATCCAACATTTCTTAATACATTAAAAGAAGCATATCCCAATGTTACTATTAAAGATGAATTGGGGTTTGCTAAACAGTGGTTGGTATCAAATACTAATAGAGCAAAAAAAGATTTGAATCGGTTTGTGAATAATTGGATGAAAAATGCCATGAAAGATTACCAAATAGGTGAAACAAAGAAAGCTAAAAAGATTCCATTTGAGCGGAAATTCAAAAAGACAAGCACAGGATTGTATAAAGGATATTGTTCAAAATGTGGCGAAGTTGAATATCCGAATAATGTATTCCAATTAAGAGAAGGTTCTTCATGCCACAGAGTTGATTATGTTCCAAAGAAAGAGGAGAGTGAAAAATATGTCAATGAAAAAAATAAAAATATCAGGGTTGGACAAAAAGTTCAGTGACTGGATTAGGCACAGAGATAATTGGACTTGCCAAAGGTGTAAACGTATTCATAATAAATACAGTCCGAGAAGCAAGATGGGATTACATTGTTCTCACTTTTTTGGTCGTGCTAGGAAAAGCACTAGGTTCGATCCTGAAAATTGTGACGCTCTTTGTGCAGCTTGTCATAGGTTTTGGGGTTCTGATGATTACGAAGCTTACAGGGATTTTAAAATTAAGCAACTGGGGAAAAAGGGATTTGGGATGTTAAAAATTAAAGCCAACACTGGCGGCAAACCAGATTATGCAATGCTAAATATTTGGCTTAGTGAAGAATTGAAAAGAATAAAAAAGGAGATGTGATGGAAAGAGTTGTAATCCTCGGATCTGGATTGAGTGGCTTAATAAGTAGCTACAGAATAAAAGAATCTGGATATGCTGACAGCATTAAAATATATGAACGGAATCCATCTATCACTAGAAGGACAAGCACTGCAGCATTTTATTGCCACCAGTTATTCAATAACGAATTAACACCTCACAGCTTCGAAGTACAATGGCGAGTCAATACTAAATTGAAAACAGAAGAAGAATACAGAGATGCTTATGCTAAAAAAGTATATGGCGAATATGGTGCTGGCAAGGTAAGTATCAAAAGTGGCGAAGCGAAAGGTTGGGAAATTAATACAGACAAATTAATAGAACATGCTGATATTGAATACAATATGAATTGTAATAAAATAGACATTGACAAAAGAGTGATAACTTTCAACGATGAACATAAAGTGTCATATGATACACTGGTGATTACTTTGCCGATGCCTTTGTTCATGTTTATTTATTCATCAAAGGAAAAGCAGGAAACCAAAAAATATATATTCAAATGCGAGCCTATCCACTATTCAGTTATAAAAAGAATTCCTGGAACATATGATTACAACCATATGATTTTAGAATATCACCCAGACCCTGATGTACCTTATTACAGAAAAACTTATTGGGATGATAGAATCACCATCGAATCTATGGTAGAGTTTGATGGTTCGGTTCCTGCCAATCCTGGCAAGATGTGGGATTGTGAAGGGATAACAGAATTCAGAAATAAAATGAAAACCAAAAGTGTTCATTTCCAGGGAAGGTATGCACGTTGGGCAAGGAAAGATTTAACACACATGGTTTGGAACAGAGTAGTAAAGGAAATATATGAAAAATAACATTTTACACAAAATTTGGGAATCTCAGAAAAAATTCAATTCTAAATTTGTGTCATACGACGAGATCGACAAAGACAACAACATAAGCATTAAAGAAAATCACACCAAAAACTACTGTTTATGGTTGATGGGCGAGATACAAGAATTGCTGCGGGAAATCAATTTCAAGTCTCATCGCAAAAAGCACAGAGTAATTGAAAGCAATTTAAAAGAAGAATGGATTGATATTTTTAAATATTGGTTAAGCATAGGATTAATCTGGGATTGGAAACCAGAGGATTTCATTGAAGAATTTGATAGAAAATCAAATGTTGTTGAATTACGTTACAATCAGGAAATTGAAGCCGACCTAATTAAAGATAGGCAATTAGTTGCATTTGATATTGATGGTGTACTTGCAGACTATCCAAGGTCATTCCAAAATTTTATACAGCGGAAAACAGGAGTTTGGATTGATGTTGAAAGTTATGACTTGTATGGGGAATATGGTGCGGTGTTAGGCCAAGAAAAGATCCGTGAATTGAAACACGAATACAGAGAGTCTGGAGAAAAAAGGTTCATCCCAGTGTGTGATGGTGCAAAGGAATTACTTGATAGGATCCACGATCTTGATTTAAGAGTTGTGTTTTTAACAAGCCGACCATACAAGCAATATGCTAGGATTTTTGCAGATACTATGGAATGGCTAGAAAAGAACGGTCTTAAAAAGGATGGGGATGCTATTATCTTTGATGAAGATAAAAATTACAGAGCCATAAGGGATTTTCCACATATGCAATTTATGGTTGAAGACAATGGAAAGTTTGCCATGAATATAGCGAACTTGGGATACAAGGTTTATTTGATTGACAAACCTTACAACAAAGGTATTAATCATGATAAAATTATAAGAGTCAAATCACTAAAGGAGATAAAATGAAAAATATAGTAATTACAGGCGGCAGTTCAGGTCTTGGCCATGAAATACTCAAAATCATGGCAGTGGATAACATGGTTTATAATCTTAGCTACAGCGGTGCTCCTGAATATGATACCAAAGTAGATTCTGTTGCAAGGGATATTGTCTGTGATGTATCAGATGCTGAATTTGTTAAAAGTGCAGTGAAGGAAATTGATGATGTTGATATTTTAATTAATTGTGCAGGGGTGAATGGTATTGAATTCATAGAAGATATGGATGAGTCTCTTTGGGATAAAGTTGTGGGCACAAATGCCAAAGGAATATTCCTTGTTTCACAGGCACTACTTCCCCAGCTGAAAAAAAGCAAAGGCACAATTGTTAATATTGTCAGCAATGCGGCTCACATACCCATGACAAGTAGTTTAGCATACAATGCCAGCAAAGGTGCTGCTCATATAATGACAAAACAAATGGCAAGGGAATTAACCAAATTACATGATATAACAGTTTTTGGTATAGCACCAAACCGAATGAAGAATACAAAAATGAGTGATTACATCGACGAAAAGGTTGTTGAGTTGCGTGGTTGGACTAAAGAACATGCTCAAGAATATCAAAGACAATCCTTGCCAGCAAAGAAAGAAACCGACCCTGCTAGAGTTGCAGAATTATTGTGTTGGTTATTAGAAGAAAAGGAACGTCATGATTATTTAACAGGTTGCATATTACCGACAGGAGCATAATATGGAAGTGAAGTTTGAACCAAATATAACAAAAGCAATCAAAGGTGGCTATAAAGATAGATCTTTGAGAGCAGAGGAATTAGGAGTAAAAACTCAAGCAGAGTATGAACGAATTTTAAATGAATTGGCAGAGATACGGATTGAAAAGGTAGCCAGTTATGGCGAAGATAGATATACAAAGGCTGAAGGAATTGATTTTGATATGCTGATGTGTTTCAGTGATATCTATAGGAAATATATCCGTCTTAAGAAGTTAATCTCAAACCACCGAGAAAAGGGTGAAGATGGTGAATCACTAAGAGATACATTCATGGACTTAGCAAATTATGCTATCATGGGTGTTCAAATTTATGACAGTTATCAAAAGGAGAAGAAATGAAAAAAATAGAACAGGTTGCTATCTATTCTAAACAACCAGAGAAACTAATCAAAGCACTTGAGATTTTAGGCTGTGATGAATGGCACCATGACCATGTTGTAGCTAATGGAAAAGTCAATGGAGCTGAAGCAAGGAATGAAGCTGACCTTGCATTTAATTATCAGCTTGGGGATTTTGAATTTGAAATATTGAATTACACCTCTGGCGATAATTGGCACAAGGACAAAGATAAGACAAAACCGTTTTTGAGCCATTTAGGTGTTCATGTGGGTAATGTAGAAGAAATGAAAGAAAAATTTGGAAAACTTGGTCTCAAAATTGTCCAGGAAGTGGAGACCGAATCGCATACCAATGAAGTAATCAAGGGCAAACGGAAATATAATTATGTTATATTTGATACACATGAACTGTTTGGATTTGATTTGAAATTAATACAAAGACATATGATAGGAGAAAACAATGGCTGAGAAAAAAGTAGCATTCAACAGTAAAAATAGTGCACCACCAAATGCAATTTCGCCTTTAGACAAAGACCAAATCAATCCAGGATTTGAAAATCTTCATATCAAGTTGCTTGATTTTCCTGATGAAAAAAGGTTTAAAAAATCTCTGTCTAAAATGGTCAAAGCAACTATTGGTGGCGATCCATCTGAAACTATACCTGATGAAGTTGGCGAGGAACTTTTCAAAGGTGGTTTGCAAACTGGATTAGAGGCGGCAGTGGTTGTTTTTGAAGTCAGTGGTGTTAGTAGAGCCTGCACTCACCAGCTAGTTCGTACAAGGAAAGCAGCATTTCACCAGCAGTCCTCTAGATATACTTTCATGGGGAAGAAATTCAATGTAAGAATGCCACAAACGGTTGCCAACAGCCCAGAGGCGAAAGCAAAGTTTGAAGCGGCAGTTGAACAATCTAGACAAGCATACAATGATCTTGTAAATTTAGATATACCATATCAAGATTGTAGATTCATAGCACCTGTAGGAATTGAAACCTATATAATCTGTGAATATCCATTGAAAGTATTTCTGGACACATTTAGTTATAGAGCCTGTTCAATGTTTCAGTGGGAAATTGTTTATGTGTTTAGAAAAATGAGAGAAGAACTTTTGAAAGTTCACCCATGGCTAGAGCAATACATAAAAATATCCTGTGAGAAAACTAATAAATGCATGTTCCAGGGATGGGAAGATACTTCTGAACAATGTGATGGTGGTACATTTGGTGGCGATCCATTTGAGTGGGCAGACAAACGTATTTTCGAAAGCGAACATTTCAAGCCTAAAGAAAAATGATTGACTTCGTTCACTTACACAATCACACAACATTTAGCTTTTTAGATGGATATGGTACACCCAAACAATTCCTAGACCAAGTTGAAGCCATAGGTCACAAGGCTGCAAGCATAACTGACCATGGGAATATATGGGGACACGTTCCTTTTATGCAGGAAGCTACCAAGCGAGATATAAAAATAATTCCTGGAGTTGAGTTTTATATCGTTGAAGATGCGATGGTAAAAAACAAAAGGCATTATTTCCATATCACTGTACTTGCTAAAAATCAAACTGGATTAGAAAACATTCACAGATTAGTAACCTATTCAAACATGGAAGGGTTCTATTACAAACCAAGGATTGATTTCAAAAGTCTACTTGCCCATTCGGAAGGTTTGATTGTATTAAGTGGTTGTATGGGTGCTGGTGTTTTACTCAATATAATAGAGGATGATAGTTATGTCGAAAGGTATTTAACAGGATTTAAGGACAAATTTAAGGACGATTTTTATATTGAAGTATCACCACAGCACCGAGTTAAGCCAGAAATCACCAAAATGATTGAAATTGCTGACAATTATAAAATCAAGCCTGTAACAAGTAGCGACACTCATTTCCCTAGAAAGGAAGACCACAGTGCTGAAGACCTGATGCTGTGTATAGGTTTATCAACAGTTGATGCCAATCCAAATCGTATGGTGATTATGCCTGAGTTGTATTTGTTTGATGGAGTTGAAGCTGAGAAAAGAGGTTCAGCAATTTATGGCGACAGGTGCAAGGAATTATATGATACCACTTTAGAAATTGCAGACAAAGTTGATATCAAGCGAACTAAATCAGGCCAGAAATTATTTCCACTGCCAGAGGGGTTTGGTGATAAGTTTGAATTGTTTAGAAGATTTATAGATGCTGGTGTAATTAGCAGAAATTTAAAAAATAGAGATGATTGGGATATATATAAGGAGCGTCTGGAATATGAAGTTGAGCTGATTATCGAAAAGGATTATGTTGATTACTTTTTGGTGATTCGGGATATGATAATATGGGCAAAACAACGTATGTTAGTTGGACCAGCTAGAGGTAGTGTTGCTGGTAGCTTGGTTGCTTATGTTTTAAGAATTACTGAAGTAGATCCGCTTGAATTTGGTTTACTGTTTGAACGATTCATTGATGTTACTAGATATGACCCACCTGATATTGATGTTGATTTTCCAGATGAGAAAAGGCAGATAGTAATAGATTACATGATTGATAAATATGGTGAAGATTATACATCCCTCCTGGGAACCATTAGCACATTTAAACCGAGGGTTGCGATATGGGATACTAGGAGGGTGTATGATTTACCATGGGATGAAGCTAAAGAGCTGGCAAGTTTAATTTTGGACAGAAGTAGTGGTGATGCTAGAGCAGCATTGTGTTTAGAAGATACATTCAATAAAGGCAGTGATTGGTATATTGAAAGAGCTGGGGAAATTGTAAAGAAAGTTCCTAAATTTAGACAAGCAGCAAGATTAGAAGGCCAAGCAAGACAAACAGGTATGCATGCAGCCGCAGTGGTTGTAAGTGAAAAACCTTTGATTGAGATAAGTGGTTTCATTAAAGGAAAAAAAGATGAAAAGATATTGTGTCTAGATAAGTATGGTGCTGAAGAACTTGGTTTATTGAAGATAGATTGTTTAGGCTTAAAGCAATTGACTGTATTTGAAAAAGTTTTAACAGCGATTGGCAAGGATTATGAGTGGTTATACAATCTGCCAAAGGAAGACCCAAAGGCTCTGAAACTTTTCAGGGATAATAAATGTTGGGGTGTTTTTCAGTATGAAGGTGATGCTGTTAGGGTAGTCAATATGCAGGTTCAACCAGACACATTTTTAAACATCTGTGAAATAAGTGCATTGGCCAGACCTGGAGCACTCCATTGCGGTGGCACTACCAAATATCTTAATTATAGAGCATATGAAAAAGGGTTCGACAGACCAAGCAAAACCAAACCAAAGTATCTTCATCCATTGCTTAAAGAAATGTGCAGCGATACTTATGGAGTGGTAATATATCAGGAACAAGTATTGAGATTAACAAATGAAGTTGGCCATATGGGATGGGAAGCTTCTAACCAATTAAGAAAAGCTATGAGCAAGAGTTATGGTGCTGAGTTCTTTAATAAATACAAGGTCAAATTTGTTAAAGGTGCTACCGAGAAAAGTGGCTTGAATAAAGAAACAGCGGAAATACTTTGGGATCAATTAGTGACATTCGGTTCATGGGCATTTAATAAAAGTCATTCTGTCAGCTATGGTCATTTGAGTTATTGGTGTGCCTACTTAAAAGCACATTATCCAGCAGAATTTTATTTGGCTACTTTGCAGAAAGAAAATGATGATGATGTAATCAAGAAGCTATTGCGTGAATGGGTTCAGGCTGATGGTGAGTTTGTTGTGTTAGACCATAACAAATCAGATACAAATTTTTCATTGCATGATGGTATCATATATGGTGGGTTTAGGAATCTAAAAGGCATCGGGGAAAAACAGGCTGAAAAGCTGGTTGGCAATAGACCTTTCTCTGATGCCAATTCATTAAGAAAAACAGCCACAAAGAAGGTTTTGGGTGTGTTAAAATCTCTTGATGCATTAGATACTTTGCCAATTGATAATAGCCACCAAGTGAACCTATTTGCAAACGATGAAGAACTGGGATTTGATGATTTTGGTGATATTGAAAAGCAGGGTGATATAATTGAGATTGCACCATGGGCTGACTTGTATCCGATTGGCGACAAATACGATGAATTTGTGGCAAATAACAACCTTGAAATCACAAATGTAGAAGATATCAAGGAAACCACTACCGATGTTGTATGTGTTGTTAAAATAAAGCACCTGAATTTAAGAAGTATTAGAGAAACTAGTGTAACACAGCAGCGAGGAAAAAGTGTCAAAAATGCTCATTTGGATAAGTTCCTAAACATATATGCTGAAGATGATACTGAAACAATTATTTTAGGCATCAGCCGATACAATTATCCCAAGTTTGGTAACAAGTTATTTGACCATGGAATAGGTACAATTGTTTGCATTCAAGGAAAGAAGGTTCGTGGGTTTAGAAAGATCTCCGTAAACAACCTGAAAATACTCAAGTCTGCGAATAATTTTAAGGAAAATCAAGAAAAATATCAAGAAAGTGAACGCCAGTATGCATAAATAGTGTAATACATGAAGATACCAATATAAAATAAATACACAAAAAGTACAAAAAATGTAGCTTTGCATTGTCAAATCGTGTATATTCCTTACATGATTATTAGAGATTACAAGAATAAACAAGAATGGAGTCAAAAATCATGAATAAAAAAGGTCGTTTTAACGAAGAGCGTGCATTCGGAGTTGAAATTGAATGTTTAGTACCTATTAGATACAGGTACAGAGGTGATGCTAACCATAATAAATTAGCTGACGATTTGCTAGAAGCAACTGGTCTTAATTTTAGGGTTGGTGGTTATCACAGAACTTATGATGAATGGAAAATAACTGGTGACAGTTCTGTCCGTTCCTTAGGTTCCTTAGTTCGTAGATTGATTGGTAATGTTGAAATTGTCAGCCCACCATTAAAAGGACGTGATGGCTTGGCAGAAGTTAAAAGAGTGATGGATGCGTTGGTTAGTTTAGGTGCTGAAGTAAATCGCACCTGTGGCCTTCATGTTCACCATGATTGTAATGAATGGAAACGTATGGCTCGTCGTGGCGGCAGAGCATTAAACATCGCAATCAAAAAAGTAAGATATCTTGTCACATTAGTTGCTCGTTATGAGCATGTGATTTATAGCTTACTTCCTTTGAGCCGTCTGACTGGTACATATGCCAAGAAAATGTCTAGCTGTTATGCAGATGATTCCTGGTTGAAAGACTATGAAACCAAAACAATGTTCACTAGCACTAGCAATGCTAAACGTAACAAAAGCATCAGGAACTTCCTAACTGCTACTGACTTTAATGCTTACCATAGAATAATGAGAGGCATGAGACGAGCAAGTTTTCAAATTGACCGTTTTAGTGGTTTGAATTTCTTTGCTTGGTATCGTCAGGGAACAGTTGAGTTTCGTTATGGCGCAGGAACAGTGAATGGCGAGAAAGCAATCAACTGGATTATCTTTACTCAGTTGTTTGTGAACATGGCTAGTGTTCGTGCTGACCAAAACCGTAGAATCACAATGAACAGTGCTGAACCTTTTAGCAATGCCGCTGAACGCAAGATAAGCCTTGGCCATTTGAAAGTTGTACTTGGCATAACTCGTTCAGGTATGGACGCAAGGCAAGGGATTGTAAGGGATGATGAAGTTGTTGCTCTTGATAGCTGGTTGACTAAACGCCAAAATCAATTTGCTGGAGCGCACCAAAGGAATCTAGTTGCTGATAATCGTAACATGCTAACAAGGAGGATGATATAATGTGTGGTCTTGCAGGAATGTTTCTTAAAAATGCTAATCGTTCAAAAGCTGATTATAATTTAATTGGTGAAGTGATTTCTAGCCTCTTGGTTGAAGCTAGTATCCGTGGACGTCATGCTACTGGTTTGGCTATTGTAGACAGGGATGGCGGCAATACGATCCGCAAGTCTCCTGTGTCAGCTGAACGGTTTGTTTCTCTTTATAATTATAAGCAGGCACTGAATTGGATTGATAATCGCACTGGTGCTTTGATTGGCCATACTCGTTATGCGACAAAAGGCAGCCCATTGAGAAATCGCAACAACCACCCTATTAAAGCTGGGACGGTTATCGGCACTCATAATGGTTCTGTTTGGAATGATGATGAGTTGTTTGATAAATACAATCTTGAACGGTATGCTGAAGTTGATTCAGAAGTATTGTTTAGAATGTTTGATGTGGCTGGTGATGATAATCAGTTCTTTGATGATATGCTGCCGAACGTCAGGGGTGTTGTTAGTGCTGTTTGGTCTGACTTGGAATTCCCTGAGCATGTATATGTATTCAAAGGTAACAATCCGCTGGAAATGGTCTATATAAAGGATCTGAAAGCGTATGCCTATGCTAGTACAGTTGAGATATTACTTGATGGTCTAGAGGCTGTGATTCCCGATGCTATCGTGAAGCCTGTTAAGATCCCTAAGTGGTCAGTGATGAGAATCAACACTAGCAATTTTAAAATAAAAACTAATTCGGCTAGAATAAGCCGACTGTCGAGCACGCAAACGACCAGCAGAGGTATCACTAGTCATGGTGCCTCTGCTCTTCGCAGCAATCACAGAGCGATGTGCGAAGCTTTACAATTTGTTAAAGCCAGTGATGGTTCTAACATTAAGGTTATCGACAAAGATAACTATAACAAGAAAAGGAGTTCAAAATGAACCTGATTAAAAACCTAGTAACAAAACAACTTGAGCTTCCTAATCTGGAATCTCAATTGATTAGGATGAAGAATGATATTAAGGAATTCACACTTTGGGCAGACTGTGGTGTTCGTCATTATGGCGAAAGTATTCATGAGTCTGGCGAGATGGGTTGCGGCTGGTGGTTGTTTGATGCCAAGCATACTGATGATGAAATATACGAAAGCCTTGAAACGATGGGCATTTGTGAGAATACTGATAGAGGTGTGTATGATGATAATGATTGGGACTGCTCAGGCAAATGCTTGGCTTATAGACCACACTTAAAACGCACTAAGACTAGAGTACTTGTTACACAGTCTTGGGCGATTGATGTTTAAGGAGGTTATGATGACTAAAATAATGACTGGATTATTGTATCGCAAATTGAACCTTGATTTGCTTGATTGGGATGGTTATGTATTAATCAGATCTATCTCTTATGCTAAAGACAGCGATATGTATGCTGTGGTTGAATTAAATACAAGGTCTGTGTATGATACTGACTTGCATAGGTTCCATACACCAAAGGTGGATGTATTGGTTTCATTCCTTAGTGATAAAGGTTGGGTTGTTGATAGTGTTACACCTTTCGATGCAGCTGAACCAATTCCTTCTTTTACAGATTCAATTCGTATCAAATTGGAATTGCCAAAAAAGGTAGAATCAACACCATACATTGAAACAGGTGATTATGATAAGGAGGAATCAAAAGATGCATAAAATGATTCATTATGAACGGTTGATGAATTTCCAAAACTGGATTCAACCACCTGAAGTAATCATAGATGGTAAGCCATTTTTGTTTACGCATGAAAACGTAATTAATCATGTGCTGTCCACTTATGACCATAACAGAGATGTGCTTGATGATAATCACCCGCATGTCCCTACAGCATTTTTGGAAAATACATATGTAAGGTTATTTCTAAAAATTCATGTAGAGATGTATAAGGAATTGCTTGAACAGGGAATTGACATTCAAAATGATTCCTGGCAATCGGTTGCACCATCTTTATTTGCCAACAAAGCATCAATTACAGGTATAGACAAACTGGGATCGTTTGAAGCGGATTTTGATGATGGCGAATTAAGAGTTATCAATACACAGGTTAGAATATTGTATCATGCGTTCAATATGCGTAGACATCATGAACGTATATGCAAAGTGCCAGAAGGGTTGTATGATGCTCTAGGCAAAAGTGATTATCCAGCAAAGATGGAAATGATTAGACCGCCATTCCCTGAATTCTATTTGTTGCTGCCTACAACCACAGGATTAAAACTGCCTACAACAGACGTGCCACTGGAAGGGATGTATGTTAGTTTAGAGGATACAGTAAAAGGACAAAAAAGGTTAGCAGTGCTTGCTTGCCAACGACCAAGGAAGTTGGTTGAGATAGGATTGGAAGACGTTTATTTCTTTGAATCATATTTTGACCAGAACATGGGTGTTGACGAGGCTATTGATAAAGCCATTGCAGGGATGCTTCCAGTAAGTCGTCATGATATGAGACTTGAAAGCAAAGCCGATCCATATTCTGAAATTAAGCCAATCATCGGTTTAATATTTAAAGTGCTGTTGTATATGGATAGTTGGAATGCCAGTATTGTATTTGAAAAAGGAAGCGAGGAAAAGGTCACCAAAAAGCGTATGAAAAAATTCGCTCACAGGGCAAAGTCAAGGATGGATTACGCAATATTAGGTAGCGATATCATAATTTCGCCTAATAACACACAATATGCCACAGAGAATACTGGTTTAGGTACGCAACATAGATACCGATATATGGTAAGAGGTCACTGGCATTGTTATTGGAAGAAATATTTGCCTGATGGGATTAAGGAAAGTCAGATTATTGATACCAAGGAAGATGAGTATGGAAACCCAGTGTATAAGGTTCGGCAATATGTTAAATATTATTTCAAAGGACCAGAATATGCTGAAGTAATTAACAAAGACTATAAAATAAAGGAGTTCGAAAATGACTAAGCTAAACAAAGGTGCTAGGAAGGTGATTGATACATTCAGAAAGAAAGGCTATGATTATCCAAAGCGAAAAGTTGCTGATGGCAGTAATTTAAAGGTCGTGGTTGATAAAGTATTCAGAGCTGCAGATATGGATAAGGAATTTCATGGCACAGCTAAACGCATTGTGCTGGATATGAGATTCTGGGATACAGCACTTGGTCGTTGTAATACAAATGCTGAGTATATGAAAATTGTTGCAGGACGAGTAGCTGGGATGCCGAACTATACAGACGAGGTTAAGTTTCTGAAGCATTTAGATGCTGTTGGTATGCTTACTTTGGAGTTGGCAAATTAGTGAAAAAACATGTGACGATAGGTATGGTGGTTGTTGAGATATGGCATTACAACCACCTTTACACAATCCGAATTTCAGCAAAAAGGTGAAAATATGTTCAAAGTTGTAATATACACAATCGATAGTAAAAATGAAGCCGAGAATAATTTGCTTGGCTTAATAACTTGGTGGTGTGACATAGTTAGTGAGAATGGTATAATCCATGACATTAATAAAACAACTGCTTATAAGATTATAACAAATAAATGGTTTACAAGTGATGACAGCAGAAAGCTGATGGAGGAAATTCACAATAGTGTTGGCCATTTAAAAGAGCTGACTAATTTTAGAGCGTCTGATAACATGACGGATGAGGAAAGGAAATATTTAAAAGACCAAATTAACAAAATGATAAGTATAATTAAAAAATGGAATGAAGAAATTCATTTAAACATGGAGTAACAATGAAACCACAACCAAAAAGCAAACAAAAAAAACTAGCCAAGCGATTAACTGTCAACCAGCAGAGGAAACGTCGGGAAAAGATGAAAATAAGAGCTCGCAAGTTAAGCGAGATGCACGGATTAGTCACTGATGCTGAAAAGGTAATAAAAGAGCAAAACAAAATGCTCAAAAAGCAGGAAGCTGAAATCCAAGAGCAAAAAGCAAAGGAAGAAAGCAAACTAACGAGCCGAATTGTGAAATGGTTTAAAAAATAAAATGACAAAACCCACCAGGAGCAAAGATTGGAAAGAGTGGAAGGCAAAAGGATGGAAATACAAAAAGGATGCTCCACATGATAAAGAATGGAAGAAAGATAGAGGGAAATTATTCAAAAAGAATGGTAATGGTTGGTGGTGGTTTACTAGCAACATGGTTTGGGTTGATTATAAAGTAAAATCTAGGAGGGATAATGATAAGGAAATTAATTAGAAGGTGGCTTGGCATAGAAGATATGGCTCATTTTCAGGCTGAAGTTATTAGGGACTTGAAAAGCGATGTTCTGAAATTGATTGAACATATGGATAAAGCCGAGATGCATATTGAGCATTTAAGGTTTAGAGTTAAAGGGTTGCCATTGCCGCCTGTTGACATAAATGAGATTCGTGGAAATTCCATTGAATAATAAGCATACATTACTACTAAAAAATCATTTAATGGGATTTAATGTGTATTTGTTGAGTCCGTTTTTTTGGCTTTTTTATGAAAAATTGTTAATTAACAAAAAAGGAGTGAAATCATGACATGGATCGATTTACTGAATTACCAACCTTTTGGGAATCTAAGAATAATGCACTTTATCATGCTTTTTGTGCTATGTTGGATAGCATGGTTTGAGTGGAAGGGATATAAAAATGAAAAAAAGAGAAAAAAGTTTAAGAAAATTTATTAATATTGAACCCATGAAAACAGGAAATACATATGTAGCTGTTTATGGTACATTGCGGGATGGCACAGGAATACCAGGAACAATCACTGGTGGAAAGCTAATATTTCCTGGACACACTTATTACCCAGCATGGATCCGAGACAAAAAATGCACAGATAAAACCGTTGTAGAAATTCACACAGTAAGCAAAGAGAAGCTAAAGACACTAGACAATTATGAAGGAATCTCAAGTGGTTTTTACAACCGTTCCAAAATCAAAGTGAAATTAGACGATAGAAAGATGCATTTAAATTGTTGGATTTACGAAGCTGGTGATTTAATGATGGAAAAATATGGTAAAAAGTTTACACTTGTTCCTGAAGGAAACTGGAATGGTGAAAAGGCTATACAGATGAGAGGAGAAAATGTCAATATTCACACAACTAGTTAAAAAGCGTAAAAAGAACTACAAAGCATTAGCAGGAAGTCAAATATTATTGTACATAAAAGACATTAATGTTTTAAAGGTCGTCAAGATATTAGGTTCTAGCAAATTCTTAGTTAGAGTTGAGCATTATGATGGAACAATTAGGAAGTACACTAAAGAGTCGGTTGTTTTATTGCCATATGATAAAGATACAGAAGAAACTATTAACAAAAGTGTAGAAAGCATTAAGTTTGAAACAGGTACACTAAAGCAACTAATTGACAAAAGAGCGTATGAATTTAAACGATGATGAAGCAGTAGATGTTATTGTTGCTGTTAGGTTACACACACAGTCTCTAAGTAAAAAAGGAGAAAAGAAATCAGCCACACGCTATCAAAAACTACTAGAAACCCTTATCAAAAGATATGAAGAAATTACTAGAACAAAGAAGTAATGTATTAAGGCTCTTTTCCTTCATTTCTGGGATATTTGCGTTTGGCTCGTTTATTTGTCTCGTTATTTACACCTCTCTGGCTATTATTATTGCTCTTCCTGTAGTTATAGTTGGGCTGTTTTTGTTTGGTTTGTTTACTTTCTTCTCGCAATGTGAAAGTAATGGGAGGCAGTATTTGCTTAAAATTAATAGTTGGAGGTGGCGTCAGCATACTCCATCCAATGTGGGTGATACCCATCAACCCTCAAACAACGATGCTCATCTTACCCTCCATCTCAATAAAAATGAGAGAAACTTACCGAATTGACATAGATGACATAGATGACAACCAACTACACATATCCCACATATCCCAAAACTGGTATTTCCTTCATATGAGTCGGTTTGGAGTGAATGACATAGATGACACCCAATGTCACATACTACACATATGGGACATTTGAATAAACCTAGCTACAAGTGGGTGAATCAAGTTATCAACAGGTGGTTGACACCCTCAATTACCCTCAATTGCCTCAATACTATCAAGTTCTATTGTTCTATTGCGTTGACACGTATGACATACACATCACATATGAATAAACCTACATGGAGTGGGGGAGGGGTGTTGAAAATACTAGATGGCATGGCCATATATAAGCTAGTAGGCTAGAATGGACAATCCAGGGTAACATGCCAGCTAAAATAGAAAGAATTGACGAAGGCTTTGAAGTGTATTATGCACTTGGAGTAAAAAGAAGTCTCAAAAAAGTCTCAGAAGGTATGGGAGTCTCATTAAAGACAGCAGAAAAATGGTCAAAGGATCACTACTGGGTAGAAAGATGCGAATTGAGAGAAATAAGAACAAACACACAAATCGCAAAAGTAGCAGGAGCCGATCCACTCAAAGACAAAAGCATGATAATGAAAGCAGTGCGAGGCGGCATCAAGTCAGTAATCAAGGAAGACACAAACGGAGTCCAGAGAATCAATTTACAGGTCAAGGACGTGTACCAGTTTGACCGACTGGTGCGGTTATACTTGTTGTTAAGCGGAGAACCAACAGATATCAAGGCAGTACGCCACGAAACAATTGAAATGATTGTAAATCATGTAGTCTTAACTATTGGCAAGCACGTACAAGACGGTGATGTGTTAGGTAAGATTGCAAGCGATTTAAGAGAAAGCAACATTTTAGATGCTAGTGGTTAAAAGAAAAGGTTTTCTCCTTTGGAATCCTCTTTCTAAAAGAAAATATATATATTATAAGATAATTAAGTTAATTAAGAAGAATAATTTAATTGGAGGCTGATAAATTATTAACATTGGTGAGAGTTTTAAAGGAAATGAGAGAAAATATGGACTGGGAAGCAATAGAACAAATCGTATCCACAGCCAAATCTATAATTGAAGATGAAGAATTAAGAATAAAAACAGGCAATGGAACTAAACCTAGTCAATCCTGAAAAGACAACTGACATATTCGGCAAAATAGCAGAGGGACTCAACACACGTGCGGATTTAAAAAGCTATATTGAGCACCCTGATAAATATCTCAAGTTGTTTGGGAAACCTTGGAGCAAGCAGGTTGATATAATCACATCAGTCAGAGATAACAAAATCACTCTAGTCAGAAGTTCCAACGATGTAGGCAAAACTTGGACAGCGGCAGCCATCGTACTCTGGTGGTTAGACGTTTATAGACCCAAAGCCAAGGTCATAAGCACAGCAAAAACATTTGATTCAGTAAGGTTTATGTTATGGACTCGTATCAGACAAATGTACAAGTCGGTTGCTTATCGGTTTAATGATGCGAACATAAATTTCACCGACTTTCAACCAGACCCACGAGGCAACCCAGACTGGTTCGCCATAGGTTACAACCCTCGCATTGAAGCAGACGAGGCCACAGCGTTCCAAGGTCACCATTCTGAGAATATTTTGTTCCTAGTTGACGAAGCAATTACCACTCACCCAGCTATTTGGAAAGCAATAGAAGGTTCACTGCTCAGCAAGGGTGCTAGACTACTTGCTATCTATAATCCCACCACTAGAGAGGGTGAAGTATTCAAGATGGAACAGGATAAACGTGGCCACCTTATCACCATTAGCAATTATGACCTTTTTGAAAGTAAAGAATATCTAAAAGACCCAGATTATTTTAATGAATTGGCCGATCCTGGGGCGGTTGAAGAATTAATTGAGACATATGGCGAGGATTCACCGATTGTTAAGGCTAGGGTGTTTGGGGAATGGGCTGATGAGAGTGATGAATGTGCGATTAGTTACAACTCAACAGTAAAAGCAACCAAGGTTAAATTGAAAGAACCTGAACCTGAAAAAATAGTGTACAGCTGGGACGTTGCTGGGGAAGGTACGGACTTGAATGTGCTTGGGAAATTGTATGGTAGCGAGGAAACACTCATCTATGACGAAATAAAAAAGTGGAAAGCTAAACACAGCGATTCCCTAGCCATAGTCCAGGAAATTATTTATGAAGATTTCGTAAAAACACCTGAAGCAGACATCCACCTAGTAGTTGATGCTGTAGGAGAAGGCAGTCATGTACCAAGCATGATGACAGCTTGGCTTACTGACCTGACGGTGCGTCCATTCAAGGCTGGGATGAAGGCAGGGTCTATACCTGAACGACCTGAAGTACAACTCATGAATGCTATTAGCGAAGCATGGTATCGGTCGAGCCTTGTTATTGAGAAAAGGGTTGAACACTTCCCAGAAATTCAGCTCAATATCTCAGAACAAACAATTCACGAAATCACAACTCGCAAAAAAAATTGGTCAGTCAAAAATAAAGAACCTTTGGTATGGTTTATTGAACCCAAAGACCTTTACAAATCACGCAACAGAGGAGGAAGTCCTGACTCAGCTGATGCATTAGTCATGGCTATATGGGGATACTTTAAATCACAGGGTGTTAGGATGTTTAGTTTATGATAATTATAGCAATTTTCTTCATTTTTTACCTTTTTTTCGGCTTTTTTTCGATCTACTTTTGCATAGTGACGCCACATGCCGAAATACCGAAATCTAGCATACCAGCCAGAATTATCTACTGGCATGGAGTAGGATTTCTTGTCGGTTTTATAGCCACTGCAATATTAACATTTAGCACAGTTGGTGCTTTTTTAGTCACAAAGAATCTAGGATTTTAACATGGGCATCTTTGGGGATTTCATAGGTAGGATTCACAAGTCAAATGACATTACCTCGGTCTTTACCCGCAGCATCCTGCCGAACACCTCCTCTACCACACTCGATACCAAAGATGCCCCTCCATTCTCTAGCTTACTTCACGAACCATGGGGTGGGGTCGGGAAACCTAGTTCTGACAACAAAGATTTTCAAAAACTTTACTCAATATCTGCACCGATTTACAGAGCTGTACAAGTTATAGCTAATAACATTTCGATGCTGCCAGTACGGATTATGGATGGGGAAACAGACGTCACAGACAACCCTGAATACCAATTGTTCAAGACGTACAACAACCAGCAAACTCATTTTGATTTCTGGGAACAGACGATTGGTTTTTTAGAACTTACAGGAGAGGCTTTTTGGCTACTGGATCGTGATGGAGCAGGGAAAGTTATCTCTGCTTATCCAATAAGACCTGATTTGATTGAGGTTGTACCGAGCAATCAATTTGTTATTGACCATTATCTGTTCAATAAATCTGGAAAAGCAATCAGGATAGAATCCGAGGATATGTTCTTTCTGAAATATTACAATCCGACTAATCACATCCGTGGACTATCACCAATTGCCGCAGCAGAATCAGATATCATACTTGAATTGAATGCTGTTACCTCGTCCAAAAGTTTATTTGAAAGAGGTGCTCAGCCATCTGGTATAATTTCTACAGATATGGATATGAGTCAAGGTGACTGGGAACGCACAAGAGGGTATATCTCAAAGGAACATGTTGGTGCAGACTCAAAAGGTAAGATTATGTTTCTAACTCACGGTCTAAAATGGCAGCAGATGCAACTTAATCAACGAGATATGCAGTACATGGAACAACGCCAGTGGACAAAAGATACTGTCAGCGAAGTTTATGGCATACCACCTGTGTTTTTGATGCAGTTTAAAGAGGCTAGTGTTATTGCGAATGCGGATGTTCAATATAGATTGCTATGGGATACCCTTAAACCGAAAATCAAAAGAATTGAGCAAATAATTACTGAGATGTTTATGCCTAATATCGGAGATGCTGGTCCAAGGATAGAATTTGACCTTGGGAATATTTCTGCTTTGCAGCCTGACATTGAAAAGATGGCCGATCGTTACAGAGTTGGGTTCAATATGGGTGCTGTAAGTCCAAATGATTTTAGGGAAGATGTTTTGGGGATGGATAGGGTGGAAGATGAAATGATGGATGGTCACTTTGTAGGTTCTACCATGTTACCTATCGGTGAGATTGGTACAAATTTTGAAGAACCTGAAAAATCTATCGATGGCAAACTAAATAAAATTGACAAAGCCATAGAAGATATCGAAAAGAAGTCCGAAATAGAAATATTATCTAAAGAAATAAATTTAACAAACCAGCACACTAAGGAATCTGAAGTTGAAATAGAAAAGCAACAGATTCACCGAGCACTATTGCGGATCCAACGGAGGGTTAGTGCTAAATTTGAGAAGGCAACAGTAAAATTATTTAAAAAACAACAAGCAGAGATTATAGCAAACTTTGGGACGAAATCTTTTTACAAGGCTAGTGCTATGAATGTGGGGGATGTGTTTGATTTCGATGCTTGGGTTAAAGAATTTGAGGCACTTGGCGAACCTTATATCATGGAAGCTGTTGCACTGGCCGCAGAAGAATTTGCCAGAAGTATTAATGGTGAATTTTTTCTGTCTGACCCACGTGTTGCTGAATATGTAGGCACAAGGACAACTGAATATGCAACCATTGTAAATCAAACCACCAAAGAACGCATCGATAAACTTTTAAAACGAGGTGCGGCTGAGAATCTTACCATGAACCAACTAGGTTCTAGCATTGAGAGTTATTTTAAAAGCCAGACAGCATTCCGTGCTGCACGCATAGCCAGAACTGAAGTTGTAAGCGGTACAAATTATGGACGTTTCAGAAGTATGAAGCAATCGGATAGAGTTGAAAACCATATGTGGGTGTCACAGAGAGATGGCTTGGTAAGAGATACTCACACTGGTGTTGATGGCGAGGTTGTTAAGGTGGGCAATGCATTCAATGTGCCACCTGGATATATGGGTGATGCTAGTTATCCAAGCGATATTAACGAACGCTGTTTCACTTTACCAGTAAAAGCTGACAAAAAAACAGTTGGAGCTGAGAAGAAAATTTCAGATCCTGTATCTAGAAGCAAAGCACGATCCAGCTGGGGCAACAAAGCCGATCCAAATTGGGAAAACAATATAAAAAATGCCGATCGTTGCAAAGACATGTTTGGTAATTACTATACAAAAGAGCAAATGATAAGAACATTTGTCAGCGATGATTTAGCAGCAACAGTTGCAACCATAGATGTACAATTCAGCCCAAGTGCAGCAAGGATGTTTATTAATGGAAGAGCCCACAATGGCACTAGGATGTTTGAAATTGCTAGGAATGTACCAAAAGGTTCCAATGTTATTCACCATGGAGAATATTGGGTACACCGTTCCTTGACAAACAAGAGTTTTATGAAACAAACTTTCCGCAGACAATTAGAATTATATCGCAGGTCTGGATTCAAAGGCATTAACACATATGCTAACATAGATGTGGGTGGTTATGCTTGGGGGAAATATGGATTTGATGCTGGGGTTAGTGCGACAGAAATGGAATTTTACAGAAGGTCATTTTATAGAGGATTTCTCAATAGAGCTAGAGGCGGCAGATGGCCAGACCCTGAAGGTAATTTCTTTGCTAGGATGACAGAAGCAGAAGGCAAAGCATGGGTAAAGAAAATGAAGAACACACCTGTCTATGAATTTGCTCATATGGGTAGCTTCGAGGGTGTTGCACTTAAAAGGCACATGCTTGGTATGGGTTGGGATGGTTATTTTGATTTGACTAATGATGTGCAATGGAGAATTGCAATGAATTATTGTGTAGGAGGTTTATAGTGGCCGAAGAAAAGAAAGAAAAAAAGCTGTCATCAGCACACACAACAATTGGCAACAAGAAAACTGACGAACCTATTCACGACATATCTGAAAAAGACGATGAAGAATGGCGTAAGATTGTGCGTGACACAATAGGTGAAAAAAGGGTTCAGGAATTGGAAGTATTATTTGGAATAAGGAGCGAATAATGAAAGAAAAACAATTTACACCATCACACGTTAAGGAAATTAAGGATGATGGAACAGTTCGTTTTAGACTTACAGAAAAAAGAGTTGACCGAACAGGTGAAGTAGTAGAACCTGCTGGTGTTGACTTGGAAAATTTCAAAAGCAATCCGATTGTTTTGTTTGGTCATGGTGCTGCTAATCAGGTGCCAATCGGCAAAGTTGATTTGAGTGGTATGAAAGTCACAAAAAGCTATATAGATGCGGATGTTATATTTCACGATGATGGTTCAGACCCATTTGCTACCATGATTGCCGAAAAGGTTCGCAAAGGATTTCTGAATGCAGGGTCGATAGGGTTTAGACCAAAAACAATTTCTAAAGATCCAGTCATGCCGCACCAAACTGGTGTGACTCACAAGGAGTGGGAACTGATGGAATTCTCTATTGTGCCAATTCCAGCTTTGCCTAGTGCGATTGCTCAAAGGGAGTGGGATGATTTCGCTGTTCAGTGTAAAGAATATGGCCACCCAGTAGAAGAGGCTGAAGAACCTAGCACAACCATAGAACCTGAAGACAGAAAGATGCTTGGCTGGGACGAAACGAATGTTGTTGTAGGTGGCAATACAGTAAAAATTAAATATATCGAGCCAGAGGAAGAAAAGGCTGGACGTGTATTATCTAAAAAGAATCGGTCTTTGATTAGTGATGCTGTTGATAAAACTAAAACAGCTGTGGATGCACTAGAAGATTTATTAGAAAAAACTGGTGACCAACCCAAGGAGGAAATCGAGGAAGTAGCGGTTGAAAATCAGGAAGATTTAGCTGGTCTCAGAACAAGTCTGGAGGCTATTAAGCTGAAAAAAGAGATCGGAGAAATTCGTTCTATTGGAAAAAAACCAGAGGCACCAGATGCCCACAACACTCTTAACTAAAGGAGTACAATATCATGTCTAAAGATGTTGAAACACCTGATGTCAGCGTAAAACCAAACGAAGACATCATTGGCGTCATCAAAGAAATGAAGGATGTACTTACAGACACAGCCAGGAGTGCCTCTGAAACCAAAGAACTACAATCTAAAATGGCAGACGATCTGTCTGACCACATTGGTGAGTTCAAGGATTTTCAAACGGTTACTGATGCATCTATTGGTGCAGTGAAAACGGAAGCTGAAGAAAAGGCTGACCGTTCTGTGTTTGATGTAGTAATGAAAGAGGGTTCAACAGTCCGTGAACAATGGGGTTATGATGATCCTATTTCTAGAGCTCTGTATAAACCAGCAACGACTTGGAGTCGTTCAGGTGGTTGGCAGAAATCTGGATCTTACGACTGCGATCCTATCCTACACGATCTTAATGATGCTCTATACTTAACTGGTATGCACAAGGCTATCACTAGCCAAACCAGTCCTAGTAATGCAATGACCTACACACAAGCTGTAAAAGGTTTGGACAGTTATAATCTGTTCAAATACGAAATGGAACGCAGTACGGATCTCCGTAAAGCAATGTCCAGTGCAGCAGGTAGTGGTGGTGAATTCATTCCAACTGGTTTAAGTGCATCACTTATCGATGACATTCGGCTACAATTAAAAGTGGCTGCATTGTTTCCGAGAATTACCATGCCAGCGAAGTTTGGATCCTGGGAACTCCCAGTCCGTGGTGCACGTCGGGATGCTTACCTTGTAGGTGAGAATACTGCCGATTCTGGTACCAAAATTGGAGTGGCAACACCTCCGTCTGCTAAAGTAACTTTCTCTGCCGTTAAACACGGTCTCAGAATGTTATTTTCTTACGAATTAGATGAGGATTCAGCAATTGCTGTTATGCCTCTAGTTCGGGAAGAGCTGGTTCAGGCTTTGGTTGATGCTGAAGAAATTGCTTGTGTCAATGGAAATTCTAGTTCTACTCATCATGATTCTGATACACATGCAGGTGCAGCAACTTTGGTTGCGAAATCCTGGGATGGTTTGCGGGCATTTAGTGGTAACAACACTGGTAACGCTTGTGTTGATATTTCCACTTTAAGTGTTGCGAACCTACGAAGTATCCGTAAATCTATGGGTCGCTTTGGTGTAAATTCTAGTGATTGTGCTTGGATTTGCGGCATATCTGGATTCATTCAGTTACTTGGTCTTTCTGAAGTGCTGACTATGGATAAATTCGGTCCAGCGGCAACGATTAAAAATGGTCAATTGGCAAACCTTGACGGTTCACCGATTATCATTAGTGAATTCGTTCGTCAGGATCTGAATGCTACTGGTGTTCATGATGGTTCTACTACCACCAAAACGCATATTATGTATGCGAACACTCGTGCTTTCTATACAGCTGAAAAGCCTAGTGGATTAATGGTTGAAACTGACCGTGATATAGAAACCCAGCAGAATATTGCTGTGGCTTCTCGTCGTGTTGCTTTTACTCAGGTGATGACACCTGTTGGTACAGGCGAAGAGACTATCGGTAACGGTTACAATCTTACGTCTTAATTAATCGGGTTGATGTTTTTAGAGGGGAGGCTTGTACTCCCCTCTGAGAACACTAGGAAAAGGAAAGCAATGGCAGTAGTAAAATATCTTGGCATCCCAAATATAAAGTCTATCTATCGAGGGATTGATAACGAAGTTGAGTTAGAATTAGACGCAAAAGATCCCGAAAAACAAATAGCAGAAGTTTCTACAGAAAAAGCTAAACAGCTTGTATCTGATTTTCCAGAAGAATTTGAAGTTTTAAAAGGTTCTTATCAGAATAAAATGGTAAGCACTGTGCCTAATCAAAAAAAGCAGTGGTCTGGTGACCTAAAAAAGGAAGTTGTTAAAAGATACCAAGAAGCCAAGCCAACAAAGGAAACGAGCAATAACATCGTAAAACAATTATCTGGCGAATATGGTGTGAATTTGGCCTCTATTCGCATGGTTTTAATGGCTGCAAAGGTATATGTTAAGAAGTAAAGGAGCAAATCATGGCAAGTAGCGTAAAAGTAGAGTTCACTGGTGCGGATTCTGTAAAGAAATATACAAGCGATGGCGTTGAGTTTAATTTGAACGACCCAGATTCTTGTGTGCAATCAATTCCTGTAGCAAAAGCAGAACAGCTTATGGCTGATTTCCCGCATTTGTTTAAATTGGTTGGTGGCGGTGGTGGTGATGCGATATCTGAAATGACAAAAGATGAGTTGAATGATTATGCGGCTCAGAATTTCCCAGATGTCGAATTATCAGCCAGGATGAAAAAATCTGAAATGGCAGATGCTATTAGAGCAGCTATGTAAATGGCAGTTGCCACTCACAACCTCAAGCTTGAGAAGGGTGTTTATTACGAAACGGTGTTTACATTTTTAGACGCCAATAGTAGTGCCATCAATCTCACAGGATTTACTTTCAAATCTGAAGTGCGAAGAAAGTCAACTGAAGAACTTGAAAGTTCATTCACATGTACAATTACCGAAGCAGTTAATGGTAAGATGAAAATGACTATGGCAGCAAGTGAAACAGAGGTTCTGCCAGACGAAGATGAATTGATGTATGATTTGCTGGCAAAGGACAGTGCAGATAATGTGCACCGATATATTAAGGGGAAAATTACAGTAACAGACACAATTACAGATCCGAGTTTTTAAATGGCAGATAATGTAAATATAACAGTTACAGAAGACAACAAAACTATACAAGTCCAAAATATAGCTAGTGCGACAGCAGTAACATTTGACAATTCAAGTTCAAATCTAGCAGCAAGTAATTTAAGGGACGCAATTAATGAATTAGACCATCGTGTAGCTGTGGGAACAAGCCCATCTACAAGCGGTGTTTATGCACAGGATGGAGATTTATTTTATGACACTGATGATGATGAATTGCAAGTTCGCAGAGACGGTGCATGGAAAGAAATAGTAATTGAAGCCACCACTGGTGATATAGACGGTGGTTTTTTCACATAAAGGAGCGATAAATGGCTAATACAATTCAAATCAAACGAGCTTCGAGCAATGCCTCTACTACTGAGCCAACTGGATTGGCACATGGTGAGTTTGCTTTATTACAGGCTGAAAAGAAATTGTTTATAGGAAGGCACAATGGTTCAACCGTTGAGAATTACCACATACCTTCTTTAGATAATCTATCTGCAGGTAATGGCATAACAAAAACAGCGGAAAGTGCAGCAGCAAATAACAATGATTACAGCCTTGCTGTTAATATTACTGACTCTAGTATTTATGCTGACAATACCAACAAGGGGATAGCAAGTTTTCACTCAGATAATTTCACTGTCACCTCAGGTGCTGTAACTATTAAAGATAATGGCATAGCACTGGGGGCAGAAACCACAGGAAATTTTGTTGATAATGTTACAGGTGGCACAGGCGTAACAGTAACAGGTTCAGCAGGTGAAGGTTGGGAACCTGCAATCGCAATCGGACAGGATGTTGCTACTGACCAGAGCCCAGCATTTGTCGGCTTAGATTTAAGCGGTAACATGACCATAGAAGGAGGCATAACAGGTGACCATTCTAGTAATAATTTAGTAATTGCCTCAACTAATGCAGATGTTTTAGTTGAAGGAACTACTTTCAGCGGAAATAATGTTACAGTAGCAGGCAGTGGTGTGACTACTTTGGGTGGTGCTCCTACCCAAGATTTGCATGCTGCCACAAAAGCATACGTTGATGCTGTAAAAACTGGTTTAGATATTAAAGATTCAGTGAGAGCCGCAACCACTGCGAACATCACAATTTCTACAGCACTAAATAATGCGGACGAAATAGACGGTGTAACACTAGCTACCAATGACCGTGTTTTAGTTAAGAATCAATCTACAGCATCCCAGAACGGTATTTATGTTGTAAAGGCATCCCCATCTAGAGCAACAGATTTTGATGCAGATGCTGAAGTTACCAGCGGTGCTTTTGTATTCGTAGAAGAAGGTACAACCAATGGCAGTGAAGGCTGGATGGTAACCACAACTGGCGACATAACAGTTGGATCTACAGCAATAGCTTTTGCCCAATTCAGTGCTGCTGGTGTTATAACTGCTGGAGCAGGTTTAACAAAAACAGGTCACTCAGTTGATGTCGTAGGAACTGCAGACAGGATCACTGTTAATGCTGATGATATAAATATTGCCACCACTTATGTTGGCCAAAACACAATAACCACCTTGGGAACTATCGCAACTGGCACTTGGGAAGGTACAAAAGTTGATGTTGCTAGAGGCGGTACAGATCTCGCTAGTTATACAGCTGGGGATTTAGTTTATGCTTCGGCAGGAACCACAATTGCCAAATTGGGAATTGGAGCCGATGGTAAAATTTTACAAAGCAATGGTTCAGCTCCAGTATGGGCTGACATTGACGGTGGAACATTCTAATGAACGGAGAAAATTATGGCAAACACTATCAAGTTAAAAAGTACAACCACCGAAAATCCTACTTTGCCAACACTTGCTGATGGTGAAGTTGCGATAAACAGGCATGTTGATAATATATCTGTCTATGTAAAAAATAGTGCCGACAATACCGTTGATGTATTAGATCCTGAAGTAAACAAAAAATCCGATAAAGCAGGAGATGCAGTGGCGATGGCTATTGCGTTGGGAGGTTAATCAATGGCTAATGCTTTCAAATCCGTTGCTGTTACACTTTCAGATTCAACCGCAGCAGAAGTTTATACTGCTCCTGGGAGCACAACGGCTGTAATTCATGCCGTCTATTTAAGTAACAAACACTCATCAGCTATAAATGTTGATGTTGATATTAGAATAAGCAGCACAGATTATAGTATAACACAGGGTGCACCAATCCCAGCAGGTTCTACACTTACCCTCGATAAGCCTATTAATTTAGAAACAGGGGAAAAACTTAAAGTCAAATCTTCACATGCCAGTGGTTTGTTAGATGTTGTTCTTTCGGTTCTGCAAATTACATAATGGGATATATAGGAAATAAACCCTCTGACCAAGCTATTCAGATTGGTGCTGATACAATTCTATCATCTCATATTGATGATGGAGTTATTGTGGCTGCCGATATTAATTCCAATGCTGCGATACCTGCTACCTGTATTGCTGATGGCACTGTAACCTCTTCAGAATTTCAATTTATAAACACTTTAACAAGCAACGCCCAAACTCAATTAAATGGTAGGATTACTGGAACAGGCTCATTATCAGCCCAAGATTTAATAGACATAGGAAACCTATCAGGAACGAATACAGGTGACCAAGCATTACCTACCGACTTTGTATCAGCGGCAAGTGGTGGGACATTTACAGGAGAGCTACAAATAACGGCAAGTGTCCCAAGGATTAGTTTCACTGATTCAGAGAGTAATGTAGACGCATCCTTTTATCTGAATGGAAGTGCATTCAACTTTCTTGTTGATTTAAACAGTGAAGGAACAAACCCATACATAGGATTTTGGAATGCAGGAACACTTATTGCCAAGTACACAGGAACTGAAGTATTTAATTATGGCAATCTTAGTCTTTTTGCAACAGATTATACAAATCAGAGTCCTGTTATAAGTTTATATGCAGGAGGAGAAGAAACTTCATCAATTAAATTTTATAATTCTGAAAGAGCATCAGATGAACTGAGGGGTGCTATAACTTTTGAAAACACATCCCCTTCTACTGGAGCTGAATATGGGACTATGAAATTTTACGCAGGTGGTAATGTTAAAGCATTAACATTAGACTCAGGAGGCACAGGAAACGCCACATTTGGTGGGAATGTTGTTATTGGAGGAGGGTCTTTATCTTCTTGGCATTCAAGCGAAGATGTTATTCAAATAGAAGGTGCTTCTCTGGCTAAATATGCTGGGGTTGGAAATGATTTTGATATAATGAACAACATCTATTATGATGGTGCTTACAAAAGAATTGCAGCAGGTGGTCATTCAAGACTTCAAATTACTGGTGGTCAGTTTATATTCTATACAGCAGATACAAGTGATGGTACTAATTCTGCAGGTGGTGCATATGGTGGTGTAGCTGCACTCACTATTAATGCCTCACAAAACGCCACATTTTCTGGGACAATAGATTCAGGTAATATCACATCTACTGGAACAGTCAATGCATTAAAACATTCTGCTAGTGGTAATGCTTACTTTGAAGAAGGTACAAGTGGCAATGCTGATAATATGATGCAGTATGGTGCATCTGGTATAAAATTTCATACATGGGCAAGTAGTGCATGGAATCAAGTGTTAAGTCTTGATACCTCTCAAAACGCCACATTTGCTGGTGATGTAAAAATAGATAAAGCAACTCCATATTTGAAATTATCTGCCAATGCTAATGATAGTTCCATTATAAGAATGACGGAAAATGATAATTGGGAAGGTGGTTTTATTAAATACGATGGT